>NZ_BMOF01000016.1 GCF_014646935.1 Calditerricola satsumensis
CCGTGCTGCTGGCCGGGCTGCCCGAAGAGGTGGGCGGCGTGACGGTGAACCGCCTGTGCGGTTCGGGCCTGGAGGCGGTCAACCAGGCGGCGGCGGCCATCCTTGCCGGGTGTGGCGACATCTTCATCGCCGGCGGGGTGGAGAGCATGTCGCGGGCGCCCCTCGTCATGCTGAAGCCCGAGGAGGAACTGCCCCGCGGCAACCGCGAGCTGGTGGACACGACGATCGGCTGGCGCTTCGTCAACCCCCGCCTGGCGGAAAAGTACCCGCCCTACAGCATGGGCGAGACGGCGGAGAACGTCGCCGAGCGCTTTGGCATCACCCGCGAGGAGCAGGACGCCTTTGCCCTGGAGAGCCAGCGGCGGGCGGCCCGGGCGTGGGAGGAGGGCAAGTTCGCCGACGAAATCGTTCCCGTCGAGGTGCCCGCCGGCCGCGGCGAGACGCGCCTCTTCGCCAAGGACGAGCACCTGCGCCCGGACACGACGCTGGAGAAGCTGGCCCAGCTGAAACCCGCCTTCCGCCCGGGCGGGACGGTGACGGCCGGCAACTCGTCGGGGATCAACGACGGGGCGGCGGCGCTCCTCATCATGGAGCGCAAGACGGCCGAGGCCCTCGGCTTTACGCCCCTGGCGCGGATCGTCACCTTTGCCGTGGCCGGCGTCGACCCGAGCTACATGGGCCTGGGTCCGATCTACGCCACGCGCAAGCTGCTGGCGCGCGCCGGGCTCACCGTCGACGACCTCGACCTGGTGGAGCTGAACGAGGCCTTCGCCGCCCAGGCGCTGGCGTGCATCCGCGAGCTGGGCCTGGACCACGCCAGGGTGAACGTCAACGGCGGCGCCATCGCCATCGGCCATCCCCTTGGGGCCAGCGGGGCGCGCATCCTCGGCACGCTGGTGTACGAGCTGCGCCGACGCGGCGGGCGCTACGGCCTGGCGACGATGTGCATCGGCGTCGGCCAGGGCATTGCCACCCTTGTCGAGCGCCTCGCGTGAGGAAGACCCACACATCGATCCGGCAGAAGGGAGAGGCAAACGACCATGCTGAAGGACCGGTACCTCCTGTTCATCAACGGGCAGCATGTGGAGAGCGAAAGCGGCGAGTATTTCGACACCTACAACCCGGCCACGGGCGAGGTGATCGCCAAGGTGGCCAAGGCCACCCGCGCCGACGTGGACAAGGCCGTGGAAGCGGCGCGCAACGCCCTCGAAAACGGCAAGTGGGCCCGCTATCCGGCCTCCCGCCGCGCGCAGATCCTGAACCGCATCGCCGCCATCATGCGCGAACGTTTTGACGAGCTGTGCAAGCTGGAGGTGCTCAACAGCGGGAAGGCCCTCTCGGCGGCGAAGGGCCAAGTGATGCAGGCCATCGAGGACTTCGAGCTGTACGCCGCCGCGGCGCTGGCCTTCGAGGGCCGCACGAAGCCGGTGCCGAAGGGCTTCTTCCACTACACGGTGAAGGAGCCGGTCGGCGTCTGCGCCCAGATCGTGCCGTGGAACTACCCGCTGATGATGGCGGCGTGGAAGATTGCCCCCGCCCTGGCCGCCGGTTGCTCCATCGTCCTGAAGCCGGCGAGCCTCACGCCGATCACCGCCCTCGTGCTGGCGGAGATCTGCCACGAAGCGGGCGTCCCCGAAGGCGTGATCAACGTGGTGACCGGCAGCGGGGCCGACATCGGCGCCTACCTCGTCGAGCACCCCGGCGTGGACAAGGTGGCCTTCACCGGCGAAACGACGACGGGGAAGGACATCATGGCCCGCGCGTCGGAAACGCTCAAGCGCGTCACGCTGGAGCTCGGCGGCAAGTCGCCGAACCTCGTGTTTGAAGACGCCGACATCGACGCGGCCGTCGACGGCTCCCTGTTCGGCATCTACTACAACACCGGGCAGTCCTGCGAGGCCCGCTCACGCCTGTTCGTCCACGAGTCGATCTACGATGAATTCCTGCACAAGTTTGTGGAGAAGGCGAAGAAGCTCAAGGTGGGCGACCCCCTCGACCCGAGCACCCACATCGGCGCCGTCATCTCCGCCAAGCAGGTGGACGTCATCGATTCCTACGTGCGCCTGGCCGAGCGGGAAGGGGCACGCGTCCTCTACGGCGGCGAGCGGCTCACCGTGCCGGGCTTCGAGAAGGGCCACTGGTACGCGCCGACGGTGATCGTCGACGTGACGAACGACATGCGCGTGGCCCAGGAGGAGATCTTCGGCCCCGTCGTCGTGGTGATGAAGTTCCGCGACGAGAAGGAGGCCGTGCGCCTGGCCAACGACACGATCTACGGCCTGGCCGCGGCGCTGTGGACGAAGGACTTCGCCCGCGCCCACCGCGTGGCCGGACAGCTCAAGGCCGGTGTGGTGATGATCAACAACCCCTTCTCCGCCTTCCCGGGCCTGCCCTTCGGGGGCTACAAGCAGTCGGGCTTTGGCCGGGAGCTGGCCATCGAGTCGCTGGAGCTGTACACGGAAACGAAGAGCGTGCTCGCCTACATCGGCGAAAAGCCGCTCAACCCGTTCGGCGTCTAAGGCGCCGATCCGACCGTGTGGCAGGGCAGACCTCAACGACAACGAACCGGAGGGGACGCGTGTGACCGCATTCAAGGAGACCCGAGAATGTAACCTTCCGCAGCGTCTCCTCGACCGGTTCCGCGCGGATCCGTACGCCCGGCGGATGGGCTTCGCGCTCCTCGAAGCCGCCCCGGGCTACGCCCGCGTGGCCGTCGACGTGACGCCCGACCTGTTCAATTTTGCCGGCACGCCCCACGGCGGGCTCCTCTTCAGCCTGGCCGACTACGCCTTGGCCGTGGCCAGCAATTCGCACAACCGCATCGCCGTGGCCACCAGCGTGTCGATCCAGTTTCTCGCCGCCGCCTCGCTTGGCGAACGGCTCATCGCCGAAGCGCGGGAAAACCATGTGACGCGCCGCGCCGGGTTCTACGACATGACGGTGACGACCGCCTCCGGCCAGCTCATCGCCCGCTGCTTGGGCGTTGTGCACCGCACGGAGCGGCCGCTGATCGAGGAAGCGCCGGCGGCGCGGTGAGGCGGCGGTTCAACCGCGCGTGCAAGAAGGCAACGCGGCCCGGGCCGTCGCCGCGGACCGCGCAGGGTTCCGCATCCGATTGCCGGGGCCGCGCATCAATCTGCGCACCGCACGAGGCTTTCGCGGAACTGCTTCGCTTTCTCCCGGTACACGCGCGTGGTCATCTTGACCAGCTCGAGGTCCTGCTCGGTCAGCTCGCGCACCACCTTTCCCGGCGAGCCCAGCACCAGCGTGTAGGGCGGGATCTTCTTCCCCGACGGGAGGAAGGTGTTGGCCCCGATGAGGGCGTATTCCCCGATTTCCACGCCGTCGAGAATGACCGAGCCCATCCCGACGAGCGCCCCCCGCTTCACGTGGCACCCGTGAAGGATCACGTTGTGGCCCACGGAGACCTCGTCTTCGAGAATGAGCGGGTACTTTTCATACATGTGCAGGGTGGAGTTGTCCTGCACGTTGACGGCGGCGCCGATGACGATGGGCGCCTCGTCGCCGCGGAGGACGGCGTTGAACCAGACGCTCGACTCCGGACCGATGGTCACGTCGCCGATGATTTGGGCGCCGGGGGCGATGAAGGCCGTCTCGTGCACCCGCGGTCGCTTGTCGCCAAGGGCGTAGCGCATGGCGCGATCCCTCCTGCATGATGCCGTTTGGGGCCATTATAGCACGACCGGGCCGGCAGGAGGAGACGAGAAAAGCGAAACGGAGGCATGGCCATGACCGTGAAGCGGCTCCTGGAACTCCTCGACATCCGCTATCCCATCATCCAAGGCGGGATGGGCAACATCTCCAGCGGCGAGCTGTGCGCCGCCGTGTCCGAGGCCGGCGGGTTGGGCCAAATCGGCGCCGGCACGCTCCCGCCGGAGGAGCTGCGCGCGCGCATCGAGACGGCCCGGCGGCTGACCGACAAGCCCTTTGCCGTCAACCTTCCCCTGTCCGTCCATCCCGACCTGGAACGCGTCGTCGAGGTGGTGCTCGAGACCGGCGTGCCGGTGGTCAGCCTCTCCGCCGGCAACCCGGCGCCGTGGATTCCGCTCTTCAAGGAACGCGGCCGGCGGGTGATGGTGACGGTGGCGTCGGTGCGCCAGGCGCAAAAGGCGGCCGCCGCCGGGGCCGACATTCTTGTGGCCGAAGGGGTGGAGGCGGCGGGGAAAAACGCGCCGCTGGAGCTGACGACGATGACGCTCATCCCACAGATCGCCTCCGCCGTTGACGTGCCGGTGGTGGCGGCGGGCGGAATCGCCGACGCCCGCGGCTTTGTCGCCGCCCTCGCCCTGGGGGCCAGCGGGGTGCAGATGGGCACGCGCTTCGTGGCGACGAAGGAGGCCCGCGTCCACGCCCGCTACAAGGACGCTCTCGTGGCGGCAACGGATACCGACACCCTTGTGGTCGGGCGCTCGGTGGGGCGGGTGACGCGCCTCCTCGCCACGCCCTACGCCCGGATGGTGGCCGCGCGCGAGCGGGAGGGGCTGACGGAGGCGGAGTTCGACCGGCTGACGAGCGAGGAGAGCCATGTCCGCGGGGCGATCGAGGGTCGCCTCGAAGACGGGCACGTCAACGCCGGGCAGATCGCCGGTCTGATCGCCGATGTGCCGACGGTGCGCGAGGTGATTGCGCGCATCGTCGCCGAAAGCGGGCCGCTGATCGAGGGGCTGGCGGCGGCGTGGCGGACATTGGACACCCCAGCGCAAGGAGGGAACGAGCGGTGAAACCGGGCTTGGCCGTCGGGCATAAGGAGACGATTGCCGTCACCGTCACCGAGGAGATGTGTGCCGGCTTCGGAGGCAAGCGCATCCATCCCGTCCTCTCCACCGTGTCGATGGTGTACTACCTGGAGTGGGCCGGGCGCAAGGTGATCGAACCGTTTCTGGAGGACGGGGAAGAAGGGATCGGCGCGGCCATCTCCGTTGAGCACCGCGCCCCCGCTCCCGTGGGGAAGCGGGTGACGTTTACCGCCGAGGCGATCGAGGTGACGCCGAAGCGGGTCGTCTGCCGCGTGTGGGCCGAACACGACAAGGCCGTCGTTGGCGAGGGGGTCTTCACGCAGGTGATCCTGCCCAAGGCGCGCATCGAAGAACGCATCCATGCCATGGCCTAGGCCGATTGCCGGCCACGGTCCTTCATGCGCGCAACGGTGAAAACACAATCATTTCTTTGTAAGCCCTTACAAAAGGAGGCCGCACCCATGGCGCTTGTGGAACGGTTTCCCGAGCACGAGCAGGTGATCTTTTGCCACGATCCCGAATCCGGCTTGCGCGCCATCATCGCCCTGCACGACACGACGCTGGGGCCGGCACTGGGCGGCTGCCGCATGCGCCCCTACGGCAGCGTGGAGGAGGCGCTTCAGGATGTCCTGCGCCTGGCCGAGGGCATGACATACAAGTGCGCCGCGGCGGACCTCGATTTCGGCGGCGGCAAGGCGGTCATTCTTGGCGATCCGCGCACCGACAAGTCGCCGGAGCTGTTCCGCGCCCTTGGGCGCTTCGTCGCCGGACTGGGCGGCCGCTTCTACACCGGCACGGACATGGGCACGTACCCGGAAGACTTCGTCCACGCCGCCAAGGAGTGCCCCTACATCGTCGGGCTGCCGGAAGCCTACGGAGGCAGCGGCGACTCCTCCGTTCCCACGGCCTACGGTGTGGTGATGGGGATTAAGGCGACGGCGAAGCGGCTTTGGGGATCGGATGACCTTTCCGGGCGTACCTTTGCCGTGCAGGGGCTGGGCAAAGTCGGCTTCAAAGTGGTGGAGCGGCTGTGGGACGAAGGGGCGGCCAAGGTTTATGTGACCGACGTCCAGCCGGAGGCCCTGGACCGCATCGCGCAGCGGGCCAGCGCGCGCGGCGCGGAGCTGGAGATCGTCGACGGCGCGGCCATCTACGACGTGCCCTGCGACGTCTTTGTCCCCTGCGCCATCGGCGGGATCCTGAACGACGAGACCATCCCGCGTCTCCAGTGCCGGGCCGTCGTCGGCGCGGCGAACAACCAGCTCCTCGAGGATCGGCACGGCGACGAGCTGGCGCGGCGGGGCATCCTCTACGCGCCGGATTACGTCGTCAACGCCGGCGGCCTCATCCAGGTGGCCGACGAGCTCTACGGCTACAGCCGCGAGCGGGTGATGAAGAAGACGGAGGCGATCTACGACATGGTGCTGGCCATCTACCGCCGCGCGGATGCGGAGGGCCTGTCCACTCACGAGGCGGCGCGGCGGCTCGTGGCGGAACGCATTGCCCGCCGCCGGCGCATCAGCAGCATCTTCATCCCCGGCGTGGCGCCGAAGTGGCGGCTGCGCTGAGCGGGTAGAAAGGAGGGGCAACGATGGAGGAGCGCTTTCCCCTGTATCGCGTGCTGGAGCCGGACGGCACCCTGGACGAGGCGGCGCGCGAACGGCTGCCGGCCGAACTGCGCCTGAGCCTGTACCGCCAGATGGTTCTGGCGCGCACCTTTGACCGCAAGGCGGTGAACCTGCAGCGAACGGGGCGCATCGGCACCTACGCCCCCTTTGAAGGGCAGGAGGCGGCCCAGGTGGGCAGCGCCGCCGCCCTCGACCCGGGCGACTGGCTCTTTCCCACCTACCGCGACCACGCCGCGACAATGACCTTCGGCCAGCCGCTCTTGACCATCCTGCTGTACTGGTCGGGGCGCCTGGAAGGCTGCGTGCCTCCGGAGGGCAAGCACATCCTGCCGCCCTACGTGCCCATTGCCACGCAGATTCCCCATGCCGTCGGCGCGGCGTGGGCGGCCAAGCTGCGCGGCGAGAAGACGGTGACCCTCGTCTATTTCGGCGACGGGGCGGCGTCGGAGGGCGATTTCCACGAGGGGCTCAACTTTGCCGGCGTGTTCCAGGTGCCCGTCGTCTTCTTTTGCCAGAACAACGGGTACGCCATCAGCGTGCCCTTTGCGCGCCAGTCGGCGTCGCGCACCATCGCCCAGCGCGCCCTGGCCTACGACATGGAAGGGGTGCGCGTCGACGGGAACGACGTGCTGGCCGTCTACCTCGTGACGAAGAAGGCCCTCGACAGGGCCCGCGCCGGCGGCGGGCCGACGCTGATCGAGGCCGTCACCTGGCGCTACGGCGCGCACACGACGGCCGACGACCCGACGAAGTACCGCGACCAGCAGGAATCCCAGGCCCGCCGGGCCTTTGACCCGGTCGACCGCCTGCGGCGCCACCTGATGGCGGAAGGGCTGTGGGACGACGAACAGGAGGCGGCGCTCCTCGCCGAGTGCGACGCGCGCGTTTCGGCGGCGGTGCGGGAGCTGGAGGCGTACCCGCCGGCCGACGTGGCCCACCTGTACGACTTCGTCCTTGCCGAGCTGCCGTGGTTTGTCCGCGAGCAGCGCGAGGCGGCGCTGGCGCGCAAGAAGGAGGGGGCTTCCGCATGGCGCAGCTGACATTGGTGCAGGCGATCACGGACGCGCTGCGCACGGCGATGCGGCGCGACGAGCGGGTGATGGTGCTGGGCGAAGACGTCGGCGTCAATGGGGGTGTCTTCCGGGCCACCGATGGCCTACTGGCCGAGTTTGGCGAACACCGCGTCGTTGACACGCCCTTGGCCGAGTCGGCCATCGTCGGCTCGGCCATCGGGCTGGCCCTAAACGGCATGCGCCCGGTGGCGGAGATCCAGTTTTTGGCCTTCATCTTTCCGGCCTTTGAGCAGGTCGTCGCGCATGCTGCGCGCATCCGCACGCGGACGATGGGCCGCTACAGCGTGCCCCTCGTCATCCGCGCGCCGTACGGGGCCGGCATCCGCGCGCCGGAGCTGCACTCCGACAGCGTGGAAGCCTTCTTCGTCCACGTGCCGGGGCTAAAGGTGGCCGTGCCCGCCACCCCGTACGACGCCAAGGGGCTGCTCCTTGCGGCCATCGAAGACCCCGACCCCGTCCTCTTCCTCGAGCCGATGAAGATCTACCGCGCCATGCGTGAGGAGGTACCGGAGGACTACTATACGGTACCCCTCGGCAAAGCGCGATCGCGCGGGAGGGGAGCGACGTCACCGTCATCGCCTGGGGGGCGATGGTGCCCGTGGCCCTCGAGGCGGCCAGGCGGGCTGAAGCGAAGGGCATCTCCTGCGAGGTGATCGACCTGCGCACGCTGTACCCCTTCGACCGCGACGCGGTGCGCGATTCGGTGCGGAAGACGGGCCGCTGCGTCATCGTGCACGAGGCCCCGCGCACCGGCGGGTTCGGCGCCGAGCTCGTCGCCTTCGTCAACGACGAAGCGCTCTTGTACTTGGAAGCGCCGGTGGCCCGTGTGACGGGGCCTGATGTCCACGTGCCCTTCTTCTCTTTGGAAGAGGACTACCTCCCGAACGCCGAGCGCGTGCTGGAGGCCATCGAGGAAACCCTGCGGTTTTGATTGCCCTCTCCGATCGGTGTGCCCTCTGCTGGGTTTGCGGAATAGAAATAAACCGTAGGCACCGGATCGGAGGGGACGCCATGAAACGACACCCTTTCGCGTGGTGGGGAAGGGTCAAGCACCATCTCCGCTACCGGACGTTTTTTTCGCATCTGCTGTACGGCCTCAACCTCTTGGCGCCGATCCTCCTGGCCGTCGTGACGGTGTTCGTGTTCTTCTACGCCTTGGTCAATCCCGGCGTGTTCGTCATCGTCATCCTCTTTTTCCTGTTTCTCATCCTTCTCGGAATGGCCAACGATTGACGGTCGTTTCGGGAAGGGTTTTTTCTTGACGGCGCGCTCCCCTCGGTCGCGCGACGGCGCCGGAAATGGTAAGCTTAAGAAGCGGAATGACGGTTGTGCCGAAGGGGGCAGCGGCAATGGCCAAAAGGACCGGTGGCCAGCGCCAACCGGACAGGCTTCCGGGCCTCCAAGGGGAGCTCGTTTTTGTGTATGGCACGCTGAAACGGGGCAGTCCCTACCACGCCCTCTACCTGGGCGGGCGTGGCCGGTATCTTGGCGTCGCCTGCGCCTGTGGCGAGCTGTGGGACACGGGATGGGGTTACCCGGCCCTGGTGCCGGGGGTAGGATGGGTGCACGGTGAGCTCTACGGCGGTCTTGGGGCGGACGATCTGGCGCATCTTGACGAATGGGAAGACTACCACGGCCCCCACCACGCAAACAACCTGTACGAGCGAGTGCGGCGCATCGTGTGGTGGACGGATGACGAGGGCCTGGCCCGTCCGGTGTCCGCGTGGGTCTACGAGGCCGCGCCGCGCCTGCGCGCGCACCTCGCCCAGCACGGACGGAAGGTGAACAGCGGCGTGTGGCCCGTCCCCGGGTAAGAGAAGGGAACAGAATCGGACGTCGATGCGTTCAACGTCGAACCGGCTGGAGGGTGAGAGACCGTGGAGATCCGGCTGTTGGTCAGCGACATGGACGGGACGCTCCTGGACGAGCAGGGGCGGATTAGCGAGGAAAACCGTGAGGCCATCGCGTGGTTCTGCCGGCAGGGAGGGCGGTTTACGCTGGCCACGGGGCGGATGGAGGCGTCGGTGGCCCCCTACTTGGAGCGGGTCGAGGTCAACGCCCCGCTCATCCTGTACAACGGCGCGCGCATCGTCGACATGCGGACGCGCACGGTGCTGTGGGAGGCCTTCTTGCCGCCCGAGGCGTACGAACTCGTGGAGGCCGTCCGCGCGGCGTTCCCCGGTGTGAACACGGTGCTCTACCACAGCGGCGTGGCCTACGCCTATCCCTATACCGCGCGCGTCGCCGCCCATGAGCGGAAGGACGGCGTCGCCTGCGCGCCTCTTGACCGGCTGGCCGATCTGCCGCCCGGCCCCCTGACGAAGGTGCTGTGGATCATCGCCCCGGAGCATCTGGAGGCCCTCAGGCGCTGGGTCGAGGCGCAGGGGCTGGACGTGCAGTTCGTGCAGTCCGATGTGGACTACCTCGAATGCATACCGCAGGGCGCGACAAAAGGGGATGGCCTTGCGCGCTTGGCCGAGCTGCTTGACCTTCCCCTGTCGGCGGTGGCGGCCATCGGCGACAACTTGAACGACTACGAGATGATCCGACGCGCCGGCTTCGGCGTCGCCGTGGCCAACGCCCATCCGAAGCTGAAGGAAGCCGCTGACTGGATCAGCCCGCCCCACGGCGAGCACGCCGTGGCCGCCTGCATCGCCAAACTGCGCCGCGAGGGGAGGGTTCCTCTTGCCCCGCGATGACGGCCGGCCGGATGCCCCGGTGGAGCCGGCGCGCGTCCCGAATGAACAGACGGTTGGCCAGCGGCTTGAGCCGGAAACGTTTTCGGCTGTATACCGCGCCGTGCTGGAGGAGGGGCGAACGCATGCGGCGCTGTGGGATGGCGCGTCGGTGCACCTCCTCCTTGTTTTCCCCGACGTCGCCGATTTTGACGAGCTGGTGGACAAGGCCCTGTCGCTCGGGTTTTCCCAGCATGGATCCCGGTGGATCGCCGTGGTGTGGGCCGAAGGGGACCCCGAGAAGCCCGTCGGTTTTCCCTACACGTTTGACGTTGCCCGCGAGACCGATCGGTGGCTTGCGGCGCGTCTCTTGGAACAGGAGTCCGTGGGGCTGCACCACCTCGCCCATGACGGCGCGGGCATACTCGTGCACATCTTCAGCGAGCGCCTGCCTTTGCCGGACGACGAGCGGGAGGAGGGGCGGCGCCTGCTCGAGGCGGCGCGGGAGGCGGCGACGGACGAGGGTGAGCCGGCTTGGTCAATGGAGACGATTCCCGCCGCCGCGTTGCCCGACGACGCGCTGACCGCCGAGGGGATCGGTTACACCGTCGATTACGGTGCGCTGGTCGAGCGGGATGGCGAAGAAGGGGCGCAGGAAGCGCTGATGGAGGCGGTGCACCGGGCCCTCGTCATCGTCAAGCGCCACCCGCGGGCCGACGTCCGCGAGGCGACCTTTGCCGTGTGGGCGAACGCGCGCGCCGAAGGGCCGGCCGACCGCCCCCGCCGCGTGGTCACGCTGTTTGTCGCCCCGGCGCTCGAGGCATGGCGCCAGGACGAGGCGGCCGATCCCTTTTTGGCCGTGCTGGAGGCGTGGCCCGTTTTCGTGCGTCGAGAGCGAGGGGTTCCGCTTGCGACGGGGGCGTATCCGTTTGTGCGGTACGCCGGCGGCCGCTTGGTTCATCTGGAGTTGGACGAGGACGCGCGCGTGCGGCTCTTTCGCCTGTTTGCCGCGCTGTGGCCCGATCGCCCCAATCCGTACGCCGATGGAAGCTGATGGCTGGTCATGGGAGCGGCATCGCGTTATAATGAAGCATTATACCGGATCCATCAGACAACCCTGAATCGCGCCAAGTTTTCTGCTTAACGCTTTGGTATCCATCAGAATTTCGGGTTCGGACAGGGGAGAGGTGAACGGGGTTGGCACTGGAACGAACGGCGAGCATGAGCATCATCCTGCGTCTGGAAATTGACAAGTCGTTGGCTCACTTTGGAGGCATCCTGTCCTCCATCAGTGCGGCGGGGGGCGACATCGTCGCCATCGACGTGATCAAGGTGAGCAAACAGCGAACCGTGCGCGACATTACCGTCAACGTGTACGACCAGGCCCACGCCCAGCAGGTGGTCGATGTCGTTTCCCGCCTGGCCGGCGTCAAGCTGATCAACGTCTCCGACCGAACGTTCCTCGTGCACCTGGGCGGAAAGCTGGAAGTGCAACCCAAGATGCCGATCAAGAACCGCGAGGAGCTGTCCCGCGTCTACACGCCGGGCGTGGCCCGCGTCTGCCAGGCCATCGCCGAGGACCCCTCCAAGGCCTTCTCGCTGACGATCAAGCGCAACACGGTCGCCGTCGTCTCGGACGGATCGGCGGTGCTTGGCCTGGGCGACGTCGGTCCCTACGCGGCGATGCCGGTGATGGAAGGGAAGGCGATGCTCTTTAAACAGCTTGCCGGCGTCGACGCCTTTCCCATCTGCCTCGATACCAAGGACACCGAAGAGATCATCCGCATCGTCAAGGCCATCGCCCCGGCCTTTGGCGGCATCAACCTGGAGGACATTTCCGCGCCGCGGTGCTTCGAAATCGAGGAGCGCCTCAAGGAGGAGCTCGACATCCCCGTCTTCCACGACGACCAGCACGGCACGGCCGTTGTCATGCTGGCCGGCCTGCTGAACGCGTTGAAACTGGTCGGCAAGCGCCTCGACGAGATCAAGGTGGTCGTCTGCGGCATCGGGGCGGCCGGCACGGCGTGCACGAAGATGCTGCTGTCCGCTGGCGTGCAAAACATCATCGGCGTGGATCGTGACGGAGCCATCGTGCGCGGCAAGCGCTACGACAACCCCATGTGGAACTGGTATGCCGAGCGCACCAATCCGGACAACGTCTCCGGCAGCCTTTCGGATGTCATCGAAGGCGCCGACGTGTTCATCGGCGTCTCCGCGCCGGGCGTGCTCAAGGTGGAGGACATCAAGAAGATGGCCCGCGACCCGATCGTCTTTGCCATGGCCAATCCCATCCCGGAGATTGATCCGGAGGAAGCGGAACCGTACGTGCGCGTCCTCGCCACCGGCCGCTCCGATTTGCCGAATCAGATCAACAACGTGCTGTGCTTCCCGGGCATTTTCCGCGGTGCCCTCGACTGCCGCGCCCGCGAGATCAACGAGGAGATGAAGCTGGCCGCGGCGAAAGCCATCGCCTCGGTGGTCAGCGACGAGGAACTGAACGAGTACTACATCATCCCGTCGGTGTTCAACACGAAGGTGGTCGAGCGGGTGCGCGAAGCGGTGATCGAGGCGGCCGTGCGCACCGGCGTGGCCCGCCGGGACACGAAGGACTGATCGCGCTGGGATCCCGACGAACGTGGCCCTTTGCCAGCGAAAACCCCCGCATCCCAACATCGGATGCGGGGGTTTTCCTTTGGCGCGAAACGGGCGTGTGTCACTCGCCGCCGTTTTCCGAGACGTTGACGCCTACCCGGGCAACGGATCGGGCGCGCTTTCCCCGGCGCCGATTGCGCCTGGAGGTGACGAGAAGCCAGTAGACGAGCGCGAAGCCCAACAGGGCCACAACCGCGCCGGAGATCGCACTGCCGAGGAAAAAGGCCAGCCAGTGCTGTTTGATGAACGCGAACGTGAACCCGCCCTCCGCGTTTTCGATCGCTTGCTGCCCAAGGAGCAGGCGGCCGAGGTTGAAATTGAGGAGGAGGAACGGCGGCAGGATGACCTTGCCGAACACAAAACCGATCAGCGAGGCGGGCACGCTTCCCCGGAAAAGAGAGGAGAGGGGAAAGAGCAGGACGAACGCGGCGCCGAGCGTCGGCAGGGTGATGAACTCGACAAAGAGGCCCACGGAAAACCCGCGGGCCACCTTTGACGGCGCTCCCGGCGTGCGCAGCAGCTTCAGGCATTCCAATCGCAGGCGGCGGTAGAGTTTGTTCATCGGCAGCATCCCCTGGGACAGTTCCGATCCGAAGTACTGCTTTCAGTATACTGTTTTGGGGCGCGTCATGCACGAAGAACCATTTTGTGGCGAAACCTGACGCCTATTGTGCGGCGATGTGCTTGGAGCGGGGCAGGTGCGGAAACGGCGGTGCGCTCTGATCCACCAACCGTCTCCACAAGCTCGAATGCCCCGCTTCCGCCTTCTCGGCCTGCCAGACCAAGAACGCCACCAGGAGCGAAAGTCCCACCAGTTCGATTGCGCAGAAGAAGAGCAAGAATTGGGCGGAGAAAGCCCCGGTCAGCCGCTGAAGGAGCATGGCGAGGGCGGCGCACCCGCCGATCACCGCGCCGTTGACGACATACGACACGTAGCGCTTGAGGCCCCGCAGGGGTTGGAGCGGCTCGGTCCACCCGAAATGCGGGGAAAGCGCATCCAGGGCCACCTTTACCCCCGTCTGGAGCCAGAGGGACAGGACGACGGCGGCCACCCAGCCTGCGCGCAGGGAGGAGGGGAGCGGGAACAGGAAACAGGCGGTCAGCAGCGCCGGGAGGATCCCCAGGAGGTCCAGCAGTGCATTGGCGATGAGTTTGGCCAGGAAGATCCGAGCAAGCGGGATCGGCAGGGCCCGTAGGGTCCACCACTCCCTGCCCTCGCGCGAAAAGGCGGCGAGCGATCCCGATGACACGAGGCCGTACACCAGGAGGAAGGCGCCGGCGACCAGGGCATGCAGGAGCCGCTCGTCTCCGACCATCTGGGGCAGGCGTCCCGTTTCCGCCGTCGCCAGGCGCTGGGCGAGAAGGATCAAGGGGACAATCCCGACCACCGATGTAGCAAGGTAATTCGTAAGGTAGGCCGAAACGGAGACAAACCGTGCCCATTCGCGCTGGACCAGCGATCGAAGAGGCGAGTGCTCCCCAACCTCCCGGAAGCGCCCTCCGCGGTGCCGGCGATGGGCAGGTGTGCGGTTGTTCTCCCCGTGGCCTTCTCTTCCCCGTGCCCACCAGCGCGGAACCGCCTGGCCGACCAGCCAGGTTTCGAGCACCGCGGCCCCCAGGCCGGCGATCCAAAAGCGCGGGGAGCCCGTCGCCTCCCAGAACCGGTACAGGGCAAGCCCGGCATGGTGCCGAAACAGCATTCCGACCAGCAGGAGGAGGGTACCGGCAATCGCCCCCGCCCATACGTGCTTTCTCCCGGAAACGTGCGCAAACAGGAAGAGGAGCAGGAGCAGGGCGAGACCGAGGACGAGGGGAGGACCGAGCAGCAGAAGGCCAACCAGCCGGAGCCCTTGCCCCATTGTGGGAGAACCTGTCTGGAATAAGGCGGCCAGGGCCGGTCCCGCCAACAATCCCTCCAGTAAGTAGGCGCGCACGAGCACGGGAAGGAAGAACGCAGCCGCCACCAGCCGCTCGGAAAGGGGAAGGGCAAGCAGAGATGCCAGCTCGTTGTGCGAGTACAGAACCCCCATCAGCCAGAGGAAGCCGAGGTAGAACAACAGCCCCTGCAGCCCTACGAGCACCGTGAACACGTGGGTGAGCGCTTGGCTCGGGTCGCCCTGTTCGCGGAGCACAGTACCGTACAGATCGTACAGGTACTGCAGTCCCATTGCCCCCAACACGCCCATGACCAGGAGGCGTCCCGTCCTCCTCCGCTTCGGGCGGAAAACGCTGGCGAAGGAATACCGAAAGAGCATCCCGACGAAACGGGTGTTAGACCTCGGTGCCATTGCGGGTCAACTCCAGAAACAGTTCTTCCAGGGTGGCCTGCTCATCGCCTGCCCGAGCCCGAAGCGACGCCAGGGTGCCCGCGGCAACCCTCCTGCCGCGGGACAGAATCACCACCCGGTCACACAACTCTTCGGCCAGGAACATCAAATGCGTGGACATCAGGACGCTGCCGCCCTTTGCCGCATGGGCTTTCAAGGCGTCTTTCAGAAAAACCGCGGCAGGAGTATCCAAACCGATGAGCGGCTCGTCCAGCATCAGCAGACGCGGGCGCACGAGGAATGCAGCGGTGAGCACCAGCTTCTGCTTCGTGCCATGGGAGCATGCGGACACCTTCTTGTCAAGATGATCCTCCAAGTGGAATCCCCGGACATACGGTGCCATCCGGCTGTCCCGTTCCCCGGCGGGAATTCCGTAAGCCGCAGCGACAAAGTGGAGGTATTCGGCGCCGGTCATGCCCGAAAAGGGCGCCGGGGTATCCGGCACAAAAAAGCGCGCCTGTTTGGCCTGGATTGGCTCGCGGAACACGTCGTGCCCCTCAATCTCGATCGTCCCGGCGGTGGGGCGCACCAGTCCGGCGATCAGGTTCATCATCGTCGTCTTCCCGGCACCGTTCGGGCCCAGAAGTCCCACAATTTCGCCCGCTCCGACTTCAAACGAGACGTTGTGGACCGCCTTCTTGCCCCCGTACTGCTTGGTCACGGAGACCACGCGCAGAACAAGGGGATTGGGAATGGGCGTTGGTTTTCGGGGGAGCATGCATGGATCCCTCTCGCAAGTTTTCTCGCACAGCTCTTGTGCAGGTTGGTTCCTTGTCAAAAACGCTCGAAACGGGGGAATGAGGATGGGCAAACTTGCATACCGCGTTGCAGTGCTGATTCTCTTTCTTTACTTAACGATCAGTAACGTAGGGAATCTCATGGCTTTCCTTTGGGGACTTGCAAGCGCAATCTGGGCATACGGTATATATAGATTGTATACAAAGTCGAAGTAAAATTAAGAAAAACAATTTGTGGGAGGGGGAGGGTGCGCGAGGCGGTGATCGAGACAGTCAACAATCCCCTACGCGGCCTTGCGAGGCCGTGTGGGGGAATTTTTTGTGGGGAACCGATGGAAAGGGCACGTTCCGGATTCCCCTCTGAGATTTTACCTTATCCCTTCACGACTTCACGAGCCGCTCGGTCGTCCCGGCAGGGGGAAGAACCGGGGTGCCGACCACGTTTTCCATGAATCGCTGCACCTCGGCCAATCGTTTGGGGAGGGGCGGATGCGTGACGAGCTTTTCCGCCAACCAGACAAAGAACCCCGTTTCCTTCTCGCTTTGACGCAGGTATTCGTCCACATTGACGTGGCGGAAGAGGGTTTTCCCAATGGCCAGCATGACGAGGCCATTGGTGGCCGCAGCGAGGTTTCCTGTATGGTAGGCAGCCATGCGGTCACAGGTGTATTCGCACGCCCGCGCGTAGGCTTGGCTCAGGAAGGGGATCCAATTCGCGGGCAGAAGGAGCAGGTTTTTCGTGATGTGCCGACGTTTGAGGTGGGCTAGTTCGTGGGCAATGACAAAGTCCAGCTCGTCATTTCCGCCCCTCAGGATCAAGTCAAAGATGTCGGCGTACAGGACGACCATGTTTCTCCCAAAAAAACGCGTGGCAAAAGCGTTGAGAAGCCCTCCCGATTCGATCACGTAGACGTCGGGCACGGTGGGAAGCCCCATGTCGGCGCACAGGGTTTTGATGCGTTCGTAGACCTGGGGAAACTGGTGAGCGCTTAGGCGGACACCGTTTTTGCGCAGGTGGGCCATGGCCAGGGCATGCAATACGAAGGGCACGC
Organism: Calditerricola satsumensis; assembly: GCF_014646935.1. Lineage (GTDB taxonomy): Bacteria > Bacillota > Bacilli > Calditerricolales > Calditerricolaceae > Calditerricola > Calditerricola satsumensis. The sequence continues at coordinate 16,902 of NZ_BMOF01000016.1, forward strand.
CAAACAGGAGGACCAACCAGAGAATGCCGATCACGGAGACGATGAGCGCAACGTACAGTCCCAGGCTGACGAGCAGGCAGAGAACAAAATACCGCTTCTCTTTTTTGTGCACGAGGGCACCCTCGGCGAGGTTCGGCGACATGTCCTGTCCTTTCGATGAACAAAGTGGGAAGGTTACGACAGGCATAGAATATTCGACGCACATCCCTTCGATACCTGTCGAGAGGGGGTGACGGGTGCGCAACGTGTAGGCCGACAAAAACGACAAACGCGCTCCGTTCCCTTGTCCGGGAACGGAGCGTTGCGGAGGGAGGATGAGCCGCCGTGAGCGTATCGGCGCTCGCCGGCGTTACGCCTTCTTGCCGAGCCGCAGAAGCAGGTCGCCCGTCTGCACGCTGTCGCCTTCCCTGACCAGGATCTCCTCGACCACGGCCTCGCACGGCGCCTGGATGGTCGTCTCCATCTTCATCGCCTCGGTGACGAGGAGGTGTTCGCCCTTGCGCACGCGGTCGCCGGCCTCGACGAGGACCTTGATGACCTTGCCCGGCATGGTGGCGCCGATCTCGAGGGGGTTGGCCGGGTCGGCCTTGGGGCGCTCTTCCGTGGCCACGTGGGCGCTTTCGTCGCGGATGAGGATCTCGCGCGGCTGGCCGTTCAGCTCGAAGTACACCGTGCGCAGGCCGCCCTGCTGCAGCTCGCCGACGGACAGGAGCTTGATGATCAGCGTCTTGCCGCGCTCGATCTCCACGGCGATCTCCTCGCCCGGGCGCAGGCCGTAGAAGAAGGTGGGCGTGTCCAACACGGAGACGTCGCCGTAGGTCTGCACGTGCTGAGCATAGTCGAGGAACACCTGCGGGTACAGCACGTAGGAGAGGAGCTCGCGGTTTGTGACCGTTCGCCCGACCTTGCTTTCCACCTCGAGGCGCAGGGCGTCGAAGTCGACCGGCTCGAGGAGTTCCCCAGGGCGGCAGGTGATCGGCTCGCGCCCCTTGAGGACGATCTCCTGCAGCTTCGGCGGAAAGCCGCCCGGAGGCTGGCCAAGGTAGCCCTGGAAGAACTGGACGACGGAGTCGGGGAAGGAGAGCGCGTGGCCCTTTTCGTACACGTCTTCCTCAGTCAGGTTGTTTTGGACCATGAACAGGGCCATGTCGCCGACCACCTTCGACGACGGCGTCACCTTGACGATGTCGCCGAACATGCGGTTGACGACGGCGTACATCTCCTTGACCTCGTCCCAGCGGTCATCCAGGCCCACCGCCTTGGCCTGCTGCTGCAGGTTGCTGTACTGGCCGCCGGGCATCTCGTGCCGGTACACCTCGGCACTGGGCGCAAGGAGGCCGCTTTCGAAGCCCTTGTAGTACTTGCGCACGTCCTCCCAGTAGTGGTCCAGTTTCTGCAGTGCGTCCGGGTCGAGGCCGGTGTCGCGCTCGTGCCGTTGGAGGGCGTAGACAAGGGCGTTCAGGCTGGGTTGCGACGTGAGGCCGGACAGGGCGCTTGTCGCGCAGTCGACGATGTCCACGCCGGCCTCAATGGCCTTCAGCAGCGTGGCCATGCCGTTGCCGCTTGTGTCGTGGGTGTGCAGGTGGATGGGCAGGTCGACGGCATCCTTCAGGGCGCGGATCAGGTCATAGGCGGCGTAGGGCTTGAGCAGCCCGGCCATGTCCTTGATGGCCAGGATGTGCGCGCCGGCCTTTTCCAGCTCCTTGGCCAATTCCACATAGTACTGCAAGCTGTATTTGGGCCGGCTCGGGTCGTGGATGTCGCCGGTGTAGCAGATGGCCGCCTCGGCCACCTTGCCTTCCTCGCGCACCGCCTCGATGGCCACGCGCATGTTGTCGACCCAGTTGAGGCTGTCGAAGATGCGGAACACATCAATGCCCGCCCGGGCCGCTTCCTTGACGAAGGCGCGGATCACGTTGTCGGGGTAGTTGGCGTACCCGACGGCGTTGGCCCCGCGCAGGAGCATCTGGAAGAGGATGTTGGGGATCTTCGCGCGCAGCTTTTCCAGTCGCTCCCACGGGCATTCCTTCAGGAACCGCATGGCCACGTCGAAGGTGGCCCCGCCCCACATTTCCAACGAAAAGAGGCCGGCAGCCAGCTTGCCCGTCGCCTCGGCAATGCGCACGAGGTCGTAGGTGCGCACGCGCGTGGCGAGAAGGGACTGATGGGCGTCGCGGAACGTGGTGTCGGTGACGAGAACCCGCTTCTGGTCGCGGATCCACCGCACGAGCCCCTCGGGCCCTTCGCGGTCGAGGATCTGCTTGGTCCCCTCGGGGTAGGGCGTGTCGTAGGGCACCTTCGGCACGCGCGGCGGCGGGAAGGTTGGCTTCTTCTCCTTCTTCAGCCCGGGAAAGCCGTTGACGACGACGTTTCCGATGTAGGTGAGCAGCTTCGTCCCCCGGTCGCGCTTGGGCGGGAAAACGAACAGCTCTGGCTTCGTGTCGATGAACGACGTGTCGTACTGCCCGGAGCGGAAGTCGGGATGGCTGACGACGTTCTCCAGGAAGGGGATGTTCGTCTTGACGCCGCGGATGCGGAACTCGCGCAGCGTGCGCAGCATCTTCGCTGCCGCTTGCTCAAAGGTGTTGCCCCACGTGGAGATCTTCACGAGAAGCGAGTCGTAGTGGGGCGAAATGACGGCTCCGGTGAAGGCGTTGCCCGCGTCGAGGCGCACGCCGAAGCCGCCGCCCGAGCGGTAAGCAAGGAGGCGGCCCGTGTCGGGAACGAAGTTGTTTTCCGGATCTTCTGTCGTGACGCGGCACTGGATGGCGTAGCCGCGCGTTTCGATCTTCTCCTGCGGCGGAACGCCCACTTCCGGGTCGTGCAGGGCATAGCCCTGGGCGATGCGGATCTGCGCCTGGACGATGTCGATGCCGGTGACGAGCTCGGTAATGGTGTGCTCCACCTGGATGCGCGGGTTGACCTCGATGAAATAGAACTGCCCGTCGGGGGTGACGAGGAATTCCACCGTGCCGGCGTTGACGTAATGGACGGCCTTCATCAGGCGCACGGCGGCGTCGCAGATCGCCTCGCGCAGCTCGGGCGCAAGGGACAGGCTGGGCGCCACCTCCACCAGCTTCTGGTGCCGCCGCTGGATCGAGCAGTCGCGCTCGTACAGGTGGACGAGGTTCCCGTAGGCGTCGCCGAGGATCTGCACCTCGATGTGCTTGGGCCGCTCGAGGTACTTCTCCAGGTAGACGGCCGGATTGCCGAAGGCCGAGCGGGCCTCGGAACGCGCCCGCTCGTAGGCCTGCTCCAGTTCCGCCGGCGTGCGCACGATGCGCATGCCCCGCCCCCCGCCGCCGGCCGCCGCCTTGATGATGACGGGGTAACCGTGGGTCTTGGCAAAGCGCAGGGCGTCCTGCAGGTGCTCGATCGGCTCCTCCGTGCCGGGGATGATCGGCACGCCGCACGATTTGGCCAGCTGGCGGGCCTTCACCTTGTCGCCGAAGACCTCGATCTGTTCCGGACGGGGGCCGATGAAGGTGATGCCCGCCGCTTCGCAGCGCCGGGCAAATTCCGCGTTTTCGGCCAGAAAGCCGTAGCCGGGGTGGATGGCATCGACGTCGTTGCGCTTGGCGATCTCAATGATGCCGTCGATGTCGAGGTAGGCCTCGATGGGCCCCTTGCCCGCGCCGACGAGGTAGGCCTCGTCGGCCTTATAGCGGTGGAGGGAGGTGCTGTCCTGCTCCGAGTAGATGGCCACCGTGCGCAGGCCCAGCTCGGTGCAGGCGCGGAAGATGCGGATGGCGATCTCGCCGCGGTTGGCGACGAGGACTTTGCGGAAGGGCTTGACCATACGTCACGCTCCTTTCTTGTCATGAAGTTAGATGGGGCGAATGTGCTGGACAAAGCGCGCCATTCGCTCGAGGGCCTTTTCGAGGGCCTCGAGGGAGGTGGCGTAGGAGCAGCGCACGTGGCCGGCGCCGCCCTCGCCGAACACATCGCCCGGCACGACGGCCACCTTGGCCTCAAGGAGCAGCCGCTCGGCGAACTCGGTTGCGGTCAGGCCCGTCGGCTCAACGGAGGGGAAGGCGTAAAAGGCCCCTTCCGGCCGGTGGCAGGGCAGGCCGATGTCGCACAGGCCTTTCACGAAGAAGTTGCGCCGCTGCCGGTAGGCCTCCACCATGCGCGCCACGTCGCCGCGTCCGTGGCGCAACGCCTCGATGCCCGCCTTCTGGCTGAGGATCGGCGCGCAGAGCATCGTGTACTGGTGGATCTTCACCATGCCGGCGATGAGGTCGGCCGGTCCGCAGGCGTAGCCGAGGCGCCAGCCGGTCATGGCGAAGGCCTTGGAAAAGCCGGAGACGAGGATCGTCTGCGGGTAGGCGGCGGGAAAGGAGGCGAAGCTGACGAAGGGACGGTCATAGGTCAGCTCGGCGTAGATCTCGTCGGCGATGACGAGGAGGCCCGCCTCGCGGATGACGGGCAAGATCTCCAGCCAGTCGTCTTCGGTCATCACCGCGCCGGTGGGGTTGTTCGGGTAGGAGAAGATCAGCGCCTTCGTGCGCGGCGTGATCCGCTTGCGCAGCTCGGCGGCGCGGAGGCGAAAACCGGTCTCTTTGGTCGTCGGCACGCTGACGGGGACGCCGCCGCACAGGCGGACGTTGGCGGCGTAGGACACGTAGCACGGTTCGACGACGAGGACCTCGTCGCCCGGATCGAGAAGGGCGCGCAGGGCGAGGTCGATCGCTTCGCTGGCGCCGACGGTGACGACGATCTGGTCTTCCGGACGGTAGGACAGGCCGAAGCGGTCGGAGAGGTAGGCGGCGATCGCCTCGCGCAGCTCGGGCAGGCCCGCGTTGGCGGTATACGTGGTGTACCCCGCCTCGAGACTGGCAATGGCCGCTTCTCGGATGCGCCAGGGGGTGACGAAATCGGGTTCGCCGACGCCGAGGGAGATGCAGTCGGCCACCGAATTGGCCAGCTCAAAAAAACGCCGGATGCCCGACGGGGGGATGGACGCGACCGATTGGGCGAGGCGCGAACGTGTCGGCTTCTCGGTCATGGCGTGACAACCATCCTCCGGTCATCGCGGCGTTCGTCGAAGATGACCCCGTCGTGCTTGTATTTTTTCATGATGAAATGCGTTGTCGTTGAGATGACCGAATCGAGGGTGGCCAGCTTTTCGGAGACGAAGGCGGCGATCTCCTTCATCGACCGCCCTTCCACGACGACGGACAAGTCGTAGGCGCCGGACATCAGGTAGAGCGCCGTCACTTCGGGAAACTGGCTGATGCGCTGCGCCACCTCGTCAAAGCCCACGTCCCGCTTCGGCGTCACCTTGACGTCGATCATCGCCGTGACGCGGTCCTCCTGTACTTTATCCCAATTGACGAGCGCCGAATACTTGACGATGATGCCCTGCTCCTCGAGGCGGCGCAGCGCCTCGTTCACCTCGTCCACCGAAACGTCGAGCAGAACGGCCAGCGCCTCCGGGCTGCGCCGGCAGTTTGCTTCAAGCAGGCGAAGCAGTTCGCGCGTTTTTTCGGGGCTCATGGTTTCCCTCCACCGCTGTCGGTGTTTTTGCTTGTTTCAGGCAGTTTCCGCTGTGGCGCATTTTCCTTCTGTGGCGCATTTTCCTTCATCTTAGCACGGATTGCGCGACCGGCAAAGGGCTTCCCCCTCTCAGGGTGCTCGTGCATCCGCGGGAGGAAATGGTATACTGGTGACGTTGAACCTGGCGGCGTGTTGACACGTGAGGAAAGGGAGGAAACGCGATGCAAGGATTATTGGAAGGCAAGAACATTCTCATCATGGGCGTGGCCAACAAGCGCAGCATCGCCTGGGGCATCGCCCAATCGGCGCACCGCGCCGGAGCACGCCTCATTTTCACGTACCAGGGGGAGCGGTTGGAAGCGAACGTGCGCGAGCTGGTGGCGACGCTGCCGCGCCAGGATTCGCTTCTCCTGCCGTGCGACGTGACCAAGGACGAGGAGATTGATGCCGTCTTTGCCCGGATCCGCGACGAGGTGGGCGTCCTGCACGGCGTGGCCCATTGCATCGCCTACGCCAAGACGGAGGAACTGGAAGGCGAATTCGTCAACACGTCCCGCGACGGCTATCACTTGGCGCAGGACGTCAGCGTGTATTCGCTGGTCGCCGTGGCGCGCGCGGCACGTCCGCTCATGACCGAAGGAGGGAGCATCGTCACGCTGACCTACCTCGGCGGCGAGCGGGTGGTGAAAAACTACAACGTCATGGGCGTGGCCAAGGCGGCCCTCGAGATGGCCGTGCGCTACCTGGCCAACGACCTCGGACCCGACGGCATCCGCGTCAACGCCATTTCCGCCGGCCCCATCCGCACGCTGGCGGCCAAGGGCATCCGCGGCTTCAACGAGATCCTGAAGACGATCGAGGAAAAGGCTCCCCTGCGCCGGACCACCGACCAGTCGGAAGTGGGCGACACGGCGCTGTTCCTCTTCAGCGACCTGTCGCGGGGGATCACCGGCGAAGTGATCCACGTCGACAGCGGGTACCACATCCTTGGGTACTGAAACGGCGAAAGGCCCCGTCCATGCGGAGCCCCGAATGCCGCATCCTAAACGTCCGCCGCCTTCCCCGTTGGCGGGAGGGGCGGACGTTTCGTTTACGGGTTGAGGGTTTTGACCATGGTCACGTGCGGGATGCCCGCCTCCTCGAAAACGGCGCTGACCGTCTCATATCCCAATTTGCGGTAAAAGGGTTCGGCGTGCGTTTGGGCGTTGAGGCGCAACCGCACAAAGCCGCGGGCGGCCGCTTCGCGTTCCACGGCTGCCATCAGCAGGCGGCCCACGCCTTTGCCGCGCCAGTCCGCAAGCACCGCGACGCGTTCCACCTTGCCCGTGTCGCTGTCGTAGGGACGAAGGCGCGCCGCGCCGATCGGGCGACGTCCGGCGTACGCGACGAAATGGAGGGCGGTTTGGTCATATTCGTCCAGTTCGAGGGCCGGCGGAACGCCCTGCTCGCGGATGAACACCTCCTGGCGCACCGCCAGAGCGTCCCGTTTTTGCGCGTCATCGGTGGCCAGCACGACAACGGGCGCTTCCATGAACCCTCCCTACCTCGCGTCTCAGCATTCCTTGCCGAAGAGAAACGTTTGGTACACGGTCCACGTGCCATCGTCTAACCGGTACAGGAGGTGGAACCGATCGATCGGCGAGACCAGGTTGAGTTCGGTCATGCGCAGCCGACCGTAGACATCGAGCAGCTCTTCGTCGGTGAGGTCTTGGCCGATGGTGAGATGGGGAATAAAGGGATTTCTCGGTTCCTCCCGCACGACGCGTTCGTACAGCCGGCGGTGGAGTTTCTGCAAGGCCGGCTCATCCTGAATGGCGAAAAAGATGACGTTGTTGGTGGGGTGGAAGGTGCCGAATTTGTGGAAGTGAAGCGTAAACGGCTCGCTGCCCTTGGCCACTTCGGTCAGGTTCGCCACGGCGGCCGGCAGCTCGTCATCGGCCAGCGTGAAGGGTTCGGTCACTTTGATGTGCGGGGGAATTCGGGCGTATTGCGGGTCGTACCGTTTGCGGTAGGAGTTGGCCCGCTCTTGCACGTCGCGGCGCGGGAACAGGCAGACGCAGTAGAGCATGAACAAACCTCCTCGTACGCGTGCTCGATGTTCCTATTGTACCAAAAAGCAGACAAGGAAACGATGACCCCTGTCGGGCCGCAACAGGGAATAGGAACCAACGGGGGAGGAGAAGGTAAAAGGGGAGGGAGGGAAGACGAGGGTGGAACTGGTCGCGATCTTTTCGTTTCTTACCTTCTGCCTTTTGTTTGTGGTGGTCGGGCTTCTGTTCATGACGGTCCGTGCGGGTGTGGGGCTTTCCGCCCCGTTGGATGAGACGAAGCCGTCATCGCCGCGTAACCGCTTTCGGGAATAAACAAGCTGCTCGATTTGGATTGCGGTTTTTGTCGCACATTTCGCGTTTTATGCTATGATGATGAAAGGAGGGTAAGGACTTTGCGCTGAAAGGAGATTGGTCCCTTGCGTAAACGGGTGTCGAGCAAGGAAGTAAAAGCTGCTGCTCTGCAACGGTTGCGCGAACGCGGTGTAACCGTTGAAGCAATTGCCGAGATCGTGTGTCTCATGCAGTCGCCGTACACCCCGAATCTTTCGATGGAGGCGTGCGTGGAAAGCGTTGAACGGGTGTTGGAAAAGCGAGAGGTGCAGCACGCCATCCTCGTCGGGGTGGAACTGGATGTCCTGGCCGAGAAGGGCTTGCTTTCTGAACCGCTGCTTTCCCTCGTTCGCGGCGACGAAAGCCTGTTTGGCTGCGACGAAACGCTGGCCCTGGGGTCCGTGTTTGGGTACGGCAGCATCGCCGTGACCACCTTTGGCCACCTCGACAAGCAAAAGGTGGGCATCATCAAGCAGCTGGACACCAAGGCCGGCAAAGGCGTGCACACCTTTTTGGACGACATCGTCTGCAGCATCGCCGCCTCCGCGTCGAGCCGCTTGGCCCATCGCCTGCGCGACGAGGAAGAGGCGGCGTTGGAAGCCAAACGCAACTCGACGGCCGTCGAACCGGAAGCGCATGCCGGTTAGGCGGCATGTCGGGGTCATGCATCAACAACGCTGTGGGACAGGTGGGCGACGTGAGGCATTCATCGAAACCGGCTCAGCCGACGCGCTGGATCTACTGGGCCAAAGTGTTTGACTCGAAGTTTCAAGCGGGCTGTTTGGCCAAGCGGATGGAGGAAGACTGGTGGCTGTATGGCTACAAGAGCCCGCGGGAAGTGGAGGTTGTGCGCCTGAAAAACGGGCGCTACGGCGTGCGCTACATGTGGTAGGGGCTTCTTTCTCTTAAATTCCCTCTTGATTTTCTTTTAAACGTTGTGGTATAGTAAAACCCGTCGGCGCGGGGTGGAGCAGCCAGGTAGCTCGTCGGGCTCATAACCCGAAGGTCGCAGGTTCAAATCCTGCCCCCGCAACCACTTGTGGGCCTATAGCTCAGTTGGTAGAGCGGTCGGCTCATAACCGATTGGTCCCAGGTTCGAGTCCTGGTGGGCCCACCACTTGACAACCTGCGTGCCCGTAGCTCAGCTGGGAGAGCGCCACCTTGACGCGGTGGAGGTCACAGGTTCGAGCCCTGTCGGGCACACCATCCTTCCTCGTGTACCCGTAGCTCAGCTGGGAGAGCGCCACCTTGACGCGGTGGAGGTCACAGGTTCGAGCCCTGTCGGGTACACCATTTTCTTTTGGCGAAAACAACCGGCGGAAGCCGGCTTTTTTTATCGTGCAAGGGAGGCACGCTATGCATTCCGCTTCCATTCTCGTTGTGGAAGATGATCGGGATCTTCATCGGCTTGTGGCCACGTATTTGCGGAAAGAAGGTTATGCCGTTGATGGCGCGTACACGGGGCAAGAAGCGCTGGTGCGCGCGAGGAGCGGAAGCTACCACTTGGTTGTGTTGGACCTGATGCTTCCGGACATCGATGGGTTTGCGGTTCTGCGGGACATCCGGGAAGCATCGACGGTTCCGGTGATCATTTTGTCGGCCAAGGGCGAGGAATGGGATAAAGTGATGGGCTTGGGCATCGGAGCCGACGATTACCTGACCAAGCCGTTTCGCATCGCCGAGCTGATCGCGCGTGTCAAGGCCCAATTGCGGCGGTATCTCGTGTTGAACGCGCCCGCTTCAGCGCCTCCTCGCGTGATGCGTTATGGGGACCTTGAACTTCACTTGGACACCTACGAAGTGCGCGTCGGAGGAAAAGCCAAACCGCTGACGGCAAAGGAATATGCGCTGCTGAAGCTGTTCCTGGAACATCCGGGGCGCGTTTTTACAAAAGCGCAACTGTTCGAGCGTGTGTGGAAGGAGCCCTATCTGGGGGACGACAATACGGTCATGGTTCATATCCGGCGCCTTCGGGCGAAGATCGAGCCGAACCCTTCTCAGCCGCAGTACATCCAAACGGTGTGGGGGATCGGGTACAAATTGGGAGGAGGCCGCAACACGGAATGGACCTGATCGCCTGGGTTCTTGCCGGGGTGAATGTGTGGGTGCTTCTTCGATACCGAAGCCTGGTCCGCCAAGTGGAGCAAGTAAACGACATCTTGGCGAAGATTTCCGGAGGGAATTACAATCTCCGGTTTCGCATGCTGACGAACAACCCTCAAATGAAACGGCTTCGCGCCAATCTGAATGGGCTGGTGGATCAGTTTCAGCAGACCCTCAAGCGAATCCATTACTTGGAACATGCGCGCAAAACGATGTTGGCTTATCTTTCGCACGATTTGCGCACGCCGCTGGCGGCCATGCTTGGCTATGTGGAGGCGTTGCGCACCGACAACACGCTGACCCCCGCGGAACGGGCGGAGTATCTCGATATTGTTTCCCAACGCGGCGCAAAATTGGCGGAAATGTTGAACGATTTTTTTGAATTCACCCGCCTTGAAGCGGACGAGACGCCTCTGCCCCTCGAGCCGCTCGACCTTGCCGAAAAGGTACGGGAGGCGCTATTGCTGGTGCATCCGGAAGCCGCGCAGGCGGGAGTGGTTCCCGAGGTGAAGATTCCGGAGCATCCGGTGTGGGTCTGGGCGAATGCCCGCGCGGTCGATCGAATTTTGCACAATCTTTTGGTGAACGCCCTCCGGCATGGGAAGGACGGCGGGGTGATCGGGGTGGCCGTGCGGGAAGATGGCGATCGCGCGTGGGTGGACGTGTGGGATCGTGGAAGAGGCATCGACAAGCGAGATTTGCCGTACATTTTTGACCCGTTCTACACCCGCGGAAGGTCGCGCGAAGATGCGCGCCAAAGCAGCGGGCTGGGCTTGGCGATCGTCAAGCATTTGGTGGAAAAGCAGCAGGGAACGGTGACCGCCTCCAGCGTGCCGTGGAAACGGACGACCGTCTCGTTTTCGCTGCGCAGGATGACGGAAGAGGAAGAAACCGGAATGGAAAGGTAAGAAATTTGTAAGGAATGCGTAAGCGGCCTGTTCGTTTTTTGTCGTATTCTGGTCCTCGAGAAGGAGGGGACCGGGATGGAGACGATTTTGCGAACGCATCGGCTTGCTAAGGTGTACAGAAAGCGCGTGGCCGTTCGCGACGTGAGCATGACGATCGGGCGGGGGGAGATTTACGGTTTGCTCGGCCCGAACGGGGCCGGAAAGACCACCACCCTGCGCATGATTGTGGGACTCGTTCGTCCTTCGGCGGGGGAAATCGAGCTCTTCGGCGAACCCCTCCATTCCGGCAATCGCTCGCGGTTGTTGGAGCGGATAGGGGCCAACATGGAACGGCCGGGGTTTTACGGCAACTTGACGGCGTGGGAAAACCTACGCCTTCATGCCCGGCTGATGGGCATGGAAGACGAGGCGCGCATCGCAGACGTTCTCGAGCGGGTGGGGTTGCAGGCGGAAAAAGACCGCTTGGTTCGGCAGTTTTCCTTGGGGATGAGACAGCGGCTCGCCATTGCCCGCGCGCTGCTTCACCATCCCGAGTTTCTGGTGCTCGACGAACCGACCAACGGGTTGGACCCGGCGGGGATCAAGGCGTTGCGCCAGCTCCTCATCGACCTGGCGCAGACGATGCGGATCACCGTGTTGCTGTCGAGCCACCTTTTGAGCGAGGTGCAGCAGCTGGCCACGAAGATCGGCATTCTCGTTCAGGGACGGCTGGTGGAGGAGATTTCGGTGGCGGAGCTGGAACGGCGCAACCGCCACCACCTGGAACTGAAGGTGAGCGACGAAAAGAAGGCGGCCGTGCTACTGGAGCAAAAGCTGGGCATTGCCGACTACCGCGTGGTGGAACCCGGCGTGATCCGCGTCTATGAGCGGTTGTCCGAATCGGGAGTCCTCAACCGGACGCTGGTGTCAAACGGGGTGGACGTGCGGGAGCTGGTGCTGAAGCGCGATTCGTTGGAAGACTACTTTTTGCGGATTACGGGGGGAACGGGCGATGCGTGACATTCTGTATGCCGAATGGCTAAAGTTGAAGCGGTCAAAGGTATGGTGGCTGGTGGTGCTGGGGCCGGGATTGCCGGCGCTTCTCACCTTTGCCATTTACCTCAATGGCCAGCGCCTCACGGGGCGAGTGGTGAATTGGGACGCCTTTTTTCAAACGAGCGGCCTTTTGCTGAACGCCATGCTGGCACCTGCACTCTTTGCCCTATTGGCGGGCTATGTACTGGTGCGGGAATACCAGGAGCACACCATCAGCGCGCTGCTGACGTATCCGCGACCCCGTTGGAAATTTTATCTTGGCAAATGGCTGATCCTGGTTCCGTTCGCTTTCCTCGTATTTGCCCTGGGATACCTCTACACGGTCGGAGCCGGTTTTGCGCTGCGGCACGAGCCCTTGGTGGCGAAGACCCTGTGGGTGTATGCGCAGGCCTTTGGCATCATGGCCGTATGCAATGTGGCGCTCATTCCCTTGGCGCTGGTTGCCGCGCTGATCGGAAAAAGCCTCATCCCTGCCGTTGCCCTCGGGATCGGCGCCGTGGTGGTCAGCGTGCAGATCCTCAATTCGGATTTCCTTACCTTTTTTCCGTGGACTGCAGGGACGGCGTTGGTCATCGCCTTTGTCGATCCAGAATCCGTCTCGTTTTCCGCTTTCCATGCCGCGGCAACCCTGTTTCTCTCGTTTGTTGTGCCCTTCGTCGTGGGGCTCTATATTTTCAATAAAATGGACGTCCATGGCGGCTCTTGACGGAGTTCGTTTCCTTCCTGGTGGAACGTCCCGCTTTTCCAGCCGCCGGCCATGGCGTAGAATGGACGTAGGGCGCGCGGGCGGGTGTGGTGCGCGCTACGGAATCCGTTTGGAAAGCGGTGAGGACGTTGTACGCCATCGGCATGCGCGTGGCGTTGGTGGGAGCGCTCTGCGCGGCCCTCGTTTCCGGCTGCGCCCAAGAGACGACGGAGATGCCCCTCGATCCAGCGACAAACCCGGGGATGTCTGGCGGAGAATCGGCGGTCAAGCAGCGGGCAGAACGGCCGATCGAACCAAGGCCAGAGGTGCCGTCGCGCCCGCCGGCGGCGGTGGACGTGCCGGCGAAGGCGGTGAACGGCACGCTCTACGTCGCCCTGCGTCCGCTGGCGGACCAGGTAGGCGGATCGGTGGCGCACGATCCGGTGGAAGGGACGATTGAGGCGGCGATCGGCGGACACCGCTTCTCGTGGATCGTCGGCGCGCCGGTCCTGTCGCGTGACGGCGTCTTCTTGCCGGGCGATTTCACGCCGGTGGTGGAGGGGAAGGAGATCTGGGTGCCGCTGGCCTTCGTGCGCGACGGCCTGCGGTGGCCGGCCCAAACCGCGGAGGGCGGCCGGATTCGTCTTGCGGTCCAAAACGCGACGGTGGAGGCGGCGAAACCCCAGCCCAACCGTCCCGCCTTGGCCACCCTGCGCGCCGCCGATGTCGCGGCGTACTTGCAACACCTGAGTCCGCCCATCCGCGGGGCACGCCTCAGCTCGCGCGCCAGCCACCTGCCCGGCGCACCGCGGTCCTACCGGGAGGGGGTCCACGAAGGCATCGACTGGTACAGCGGGTACACGGGCGTGGCGATCACGCGGTCGACGCCGGTCGTGGCGATGGCCGACGGCGTGGTGGTGCGGGCCGATCGGGCGTACCGCGAAATGCCAAAGGCCGAGCGCGACCGGCTCCTCGCCGAATGCCGCCGCTTGGGGCGCACGCCGGCGCACATCCTCGACCGGCTGCGCGGGCGAACCGTGTGGGTCCAGCACGACGGAGGGCTGCTCACGCGCTACGCTCACCTGTCGGCCGTGGCCGACGGCATCGACGTTGGCGCCCGCGTCAAGCGAGGCCAGGTGCTCGGTTATGTGGGCAATTCCGGCACGAGCAGCGGCGTCGCGGGGACCGACGAGGACCTGCACCTGCATCTCGACATACTCGTGTACGGGGAGCCGTTCTGGAAATATCTGCGCAGCGACGAAATCCGCCTGGTGCTCGAGGCGGTCTTTTCTCCAGAAAAGCGGTAGCGGCGCGGCGTGTTCCTGTTCTTCGCTCGCCCTTTCGTGCTATAATGAAAGGTGAACCCCGCAGTGCGGGCATTCTTTGAAGGAAAGGAACGGGTGACCGGATGCGTGCGAACCCTTCGGCTTCCTCGCGGGACGTCGACGGACCGAGTATCCGCATCAAATGGAGCGAAGGCGGAACGCTGGTCGCAACCTGGCAGCTGTCGGAGGAGGTCAAATCGGAGCTGAAGCGCCGTTTTGCCCTCCCCCCGCACGAGTTGCCCTTTGTCTTGCGTTTGTATGACGTGACCGATCGCGACGTGCGCAATGACGGTCTCGACAAATACGTCGACTTTGAAGTGAACGGCCAGGCGCTGGAGTGGCGCCTCTACGGGATCGAACCGGGCCGGAATTACCGCGTGGATTTGGGCGTCCGCCTCCTCGATGGACGCTTTTGGCCCTTGATCCGATCGGAAGCGGTGTAAGGGCGGTCGTGTACCGCCCTCTTCTTTATTTGGCTACGGTTCGCTGGGGAGGGTTACGTCGACAATGTCGGCCAACGGCAGCGCCCGACGGCCCGTTTCGGTGACGAGTTCGACCCGGCCAGCGAGGGGGTCGACGCGGCGGACCCGGCCGTGCACCGTGCGGTAGCCGTCGGGATGGTAAACGGTGAGGGTCACCGGGCAGCCCAGCCGCAGGGCGGCGGAAAGGGCGCGGGCGCATGCTTCTTGCTGTTGGGGATCGAGCACGGGCCGCGGCAGCACGCCCGCCGCGCGCTCCTGGTCGAGAAAGGCCTCCCGGTGTTCCGGCAGCAGGATCCGGTGCCCGGCGTAAAGAAAGTTGTGCCGGTAATAGCGCAAAAGGGACAACGCGTACCCCTCCTCCGTCGGCTTGAGGTGATGGACGTGCCCACGAACAAGAAAAAGACGTTTTTCGGCCGCCATGGCGGGCGGCTGCTCGCCATCCTCATCGGGGCGCTGTTGGTGGCCGTTGGCCTGGAGCTGTTCCTCATTCCCAACCGGGTCATCGACGGCGGCATCGTTGGGGTATCGATCATCCTTGATGCGCTGACGCCGATTCCGCTGGGTGTGTACCTCGTATTGTTAAATCTTCCTTTTCTTGTTGTCGGCTACAAACAAATCGGCAAGACGTTTGCCTTGTCGACGCTGTTTGCCGTCAGCGCGCTCGCCGTCTTTGTGACGTTGCTTCGTCGGCTGGAACCCGTAACCACCGACGTCATTTTGGCCACCGTGTTTGGCGGGATCATTTTGGGCATCGGGGTCGGATTGATCATCCGCTTCGGCGGATCCCTCGACGGGACGGAGATCGTTGCCATTCTCGTCAACCGGAAATTCGGGTTTTCCGTCGGCGAAATCATCATGTTCTTTAACGTGTTTATTTTGGGTAGCGCCGGCTTTGTCTTCACGTGGGAAAGCGCGATGTATTCGCTCATCGCCTACTTCATCGCCTTTAAAACGATCGATGTGGTGATCGAGGGGCTGGACGAGTCGAAGTCGGTGATCATCATTTCCGACGAAAGCCAGAAAATCTCCGAGACCATCTTGGCCCGCCTCGGCCGGGGCGTGACGCACATCTACGGCAAGGGCGGGTACACGCAGGAGGAGAAGGAACTGCTGTACTGCATCGTGACCCGCCTCGAGCTGGCCAAGCTGAAGAGCATCGTCCAGGAGATCGACCCCAACGCCCTCATCGCCGTGGAAAACGTCCACGACGTGATGGGCGGCCAGTTCAAAAAGCGCCCCATCCACTGATGCCTCCTGGGCAAGCGCGACAGCGGCCTCCCTTTTGGGAAGGCCGTTTTTCGATAGGGTATGATGCGAACACATGTTCTATCCCTAATCATAGCGCAGCCGATCGGAGAGGCAATGGGAAAAATGTTCCAGATGTCCCCGTTTGCGCTGGTTTTGGCGGGGCGCCGTCAGCGCGCGTCGTACCACTGCACGTCTTCGAGCAGCATAGACGGTTTCCTTCCCCAGAAATGGCGCATGAAAGATGTACAAGTACTCATCTTCCAGAATGTTAAGGCATGCAAGTCCTCACTCCTTCCCGCTGGACGGCTGACTTACATGTTTGGAAATGCCATTTAGGGGCAAATTGTGGGGGAGGTCCGCAGGTCTGAAAGCCACAAGAAGGACAGCGCGAGGGCCGCAGGAGGGGTAATAGATGGAATCATTCAATTGTTAAAAAAAGACTTGCAATTTTGCCGAGGCGCATGGTAGAATCGAAGCACGGAAAGCGCTTAACTTAACGGGGAGGCGGAAAGCAGGCCGGTCAAGGAGACAGACGCGCGACGTCGGCCGTTGTGTTACGGATAGCGTTTAACTCGGATGGGATCCGGAAGGAGGGAAGGCGGCGGATGAAGACGGTTCGCCTGACGATGGCCCAGGCGCTGCTAAAGTTTTTGAATAATCAATATGTTTCGATCGACGGGGAGGAGCGGAAATTTGTCCGCGGCGTGTTCGGCATCTTCGGCCACGGCAACGTGACGGGAATCGGGCAGGCACTTGAGGACGACCCCCATGGGCTGCCGTATTTCCAGGGAAAGAACGAGCAAGGCATGGCCCACGCGGCCATCGCCTATGCGAAGCAGAAAAACCGCCTGGAGATCTTTGCTTGCACGACGTCGATCGGACCTGGCGCGCTGAACATGGTGACGGCGGCAGCTGTGGCGACGGTCAACCGCATTCCCTTGTTGTTGCTTCCGGGCGACGTGTTCGCCTGCCGGCAGCCCGATCCCGTCCTGCAGCAAATCGAGGACCCGACCGACTACACCGTCACGGCCAACGACGCCTTCAAGCCGGTCAGCCGGTACTGGGACCGCATTGAACGGCCTGAACAGCTGATGACGGCTGCCCTGCATGCCATGCGCGTCCTGACCGATCCGGCGGAAACGGGGACGGTGACCCTGTGCCTGCCCCAGGACGTGCAGGCCGAGGCGTACGACTACCCCGTTTCCTTCTTCGACAAGCGCGTGCACGTCATCGAGCGCCGTCCGCTGACGGCCGCGGCACGGGAGCGCGCCGTAAACCTCATCCGCCGCAAGAAGCGGCCGATCCTCATCGCCGGCGGCGGGGTGCACTATTCGCTGGCCCTCAAGGAGCTGGCCGCCTTTGCCGAGGCGTTCCACATCCCCGTCGCCGAGACGCAGGCCGGCAAGAGCGCCCTGCCCCACGACCACCCGCTCAACGTCGGGGGCATCGGCGTAACGGGCTCGCGCGCGGCCAACCTCCTGGCCAAGGAGGCCGACCTCGTTATCGCCGTCGGCACGCGGCTCACCGACTTCACCACGTCGTCCAAATGGCTGTTCCAAAACCCTGACGTGGAGATCCTCAGCATCAACGTCAGCCCCTTCGACGCGGTGAAGCTTGATGCCACGCCGGCCGTGGCCGACGCAAAGGAGGCCCTCGCCGCCCTCACCGACGCGCTGCGGGCGGTTGGCTATCGATCCGGCTATGCGGAGGGCGAAATCCGGCGGCTGAAGGCGCAATGGGACGACGAGGTGGATCGCCTGTACGCGTGGGAGCACCCGGATGGGCTGACGCAGACGCGGGCCCTCGGGGTGATCAACGAGGCCCTTGATGAAGACGCGATCATCGTCGCCGCCGCCGGGGGGCTCCCGGGCGACTTGCACCGGCTGTGGCGATGCAGAAAGCCGAAGACGTACCACCTCGAATACGGCTTTTCGTGCATGGGCTACGAGGTGTGCGGCGCCCTCGGCGTGAAGATGGCCGAGCCGGATCGCGAGGTGTATGCCCTTGTCGGCGACGGCAGCTACCTGATGCTCCATTCCGAGCTGGTGACGAGCCTGCAGGAAGGGCTCAAAATCACCGTGCTCCTCTTTGACAACGGCGGGTACCAGTGCATCCACGGCCTGCAAAAGGCCCACGGCTCAAGGGGCTTTGGCAATGAGTTTCGCCTTCGTGATGCCGAAACGGGCCGCCTGACGGGCCCGTACCTGGCCATCGATTACGCCCAGCACGCGCGCGCCCTCGGGGCCAAGGCGTACACGGCGCGCACCACCGACGAGCTGCGTGAGGCGCTGGAACGGGCCAAGGGGGAGACGGTGTCGACGCTGATCCACATCCATGTGCTGCCGGAGACGGGCACCGGCGCCTATGAGGCGTGGTGGCGGGTCGGCGTGGCCGAGGCGTCGGACAATCCGCACGTGTGCGCGGCCCATGAGGCGATGCGGCGCCGTGTGGACGAGGCGCGCCGGTGGTGAGGCGAGGGGAGAGCAGAATGGCGGAAGCGGTTCCGTTCAAATGGGGCGTATCGCCGATCAACTGGGCCAACGAAGACCTGCCCGAGTTGGGCGATCGGTATACGGGCGAGGCCATTCTGCGCGACATGGCCCGGCTCGGTTTTCAGGGCACCGAATTCAGCCGGAAGTTTCCGCGCGACGCATCGCAGCTCAAGGCGCTGCTGGCGCGATACGGCCTGGTCCTCGCCTCGCAGTGGAAATGGGTGCGCTTTTGCGACCCGCAACGCCGGGAAGCAGAACTGGCCGCCTTGGCCGCGCACATCGCGTTTCTGGATGCGATGGGCTGCCGCCATGTGATTGTGTGCGAGGTGACCCGCTCGTTTCAGGATGCGGCCTACCGGGAGGCGCCCCGCGAGGCCCGGCAGCTTTCCGACGCGGAGTGGGCCCACCTCGTCGACGGCCTGCACGAAGCGGGGCGGCTGTGCCGGGCGCAGGGGATGCGCCTCGTTTATCATCACCACGCCGACACGGCGGTGGAGACGCCGGAGGCCATCGGCCGGCTTCTGGCGCACACCGACCCGGAACGGGTGAGCTTGCTCCTCGACACCGGGCACGCCGTCTACGGCGGCGGCGATCCCCTCGACCTCTTGCGCCGGTACGGTGACCGCATCGCGTATGTCCACTTCAAGGACGTGCGGCGGGCCGTCCTCGAGCGCGTTCGTGCCGACGGGCTGCCCTTCTTGGAAGCCGTGCGGCAGGGCGTGTTCACCGTGCCGGGCGACGGGTGCATCGACTTTGGCCCCATCGTTGCGGAGCTTTTGGCCCGCGGGTACGACGGATGGGTGATCGTCGAGGCGGAACAGGATCCGGAACAGGCGGACCCCTTCGTTTATGCGGAAAAGGCCCAAGCGTATTTGCGCGCCCTGCTGGCCGACGCACGGCGGTCGGCCGGCTGAGCGGGAACGCGAAAAGCGCATGACGAATCGAGAGGCCGACAGGTGAGGTGACGAAGGCATGGCGAAGCGGAAGCACCTGCCCGACTTGATCGTGAAAAGCCGCCCCACGCCGGATGAGACCGGTTGCGTCGTCAACGTGACGCCGGAGACGGCGGGATGGGCGTACGTCGGCTTTGCCGTGTACCGGCTGGCGGAAGGGCAGACCCTTCGCTACGATACGGCCGACCGCGAGGCGTGCCTCGTCTTCGTGGCGGGGCGGGCGGCGGTCCGCGCCGGCGATGCAGCGTGGCCGGAGGTGGGGGAGCGGATGAGCCCCTTTGACGGACCGCCCCACGCGGTGTACGTGCCGCCGCGGACGGCGGTGCACCTCGAAGCCCTGACCGACGTGGAAGTGGCCGTCTGCACCGCGCCCGGCCGGGGGACGCACCCGCCGCGCCGCATCGGGCCGGACGACGTGGCGGTGGAGGTGCGGGGGGAGGGCGTGACCGAGCGGCGCATCCACCACATCCTGCCCGAGACGGCGCCGGCCGACAGCCTGCTCGTCGTGGAGGTGCTCACGCCGGCCGGCCACTGGTCGAGCTGGCCCCCGCACAAGCACGACCGGCACGATCCTCCGCGCGAAACGGCGCTGGAAGAGACCTACTACTACAAGATCCGCCCACAGCAGGGGTTCGCCATCCAGCGCGTCTACACCGCCGACGGCGCGCTGGACGCAACGCTCACCGTCCGCGACGGCGAGACGGTGCTCGTTCCCTGCGGATATCATCCCGTCGCCGCGCCGCCCGGTTCCGACGTCTACTATTTGAACGTGATGGCCGGCCCGGTTCGCCAGTGGCGCATCCGGTTCGATCCGGATTACGAAGGCCTGCTGGAGGGGTCTATGCCGCGGGAGTGAGGGAGGACGTGATGGAGAGAAGACGATGAAACCGACGATCTACGACGTGGCACGCGAAGCGGGTGTGTCCATCGCCACGGTATCGAAAATTCTAAACGGAAAGGGAAAAATCAGCCCCTCGACCAGACGGCGGGTGCTCGAGGCGATCGAGCGGCTGGGCTACCAGCCGAACCTGCTTGCCTCGGCCTTGACCGGCAAGCGAACGCAAACCCTCGCGCTGCTCGTTCCCGATGTGGCCAACCCCTTTTTTGCCGAGGTGGCGCGCAGCGTGGAAGACCGCGGGCGAGCGCTCGGGTTTACGGTCATCCTGTGCAGCACGGACAACCAGGATGACCGCCTGGCGCGCTACCTCGCCGTCCTCAAGCAAAAGCGCGTCGATGGCCTCATCATCGGCACGGGAGTGGAAGATCTGCGCCTGTTGGCAGAGCTGAAGGAAGAGGGGCTCCCCTTTACCCTCATCGCGCGGGATCTGCCGTCCCTTCCCGTTACGAGCGTTCGAGTTGACGATTTTGTGGGCGGCTACCTCGCCGCGCAGCACCTCGTGGAACTGGGCCACCGGAAGATGGCCGTGCTCACCGAATCCCTGAAGGTGATGAGCAGCCGCGAACGGGTACGCGGCTTCCGGCAAGCGCTGGAAGAGGCCGGTGTGCCCTTCCCGGAAGAGGCGGTGTACACGTGCGCCGCCCGCGTGGACGACGGCCGGCGGAAAGCGCTTGCGGTGCTCGCCGCCGCCGATCCCCCGACGGCCATTTTCGCCGGCAATGACCTGATCGCCATCGGCGTGCTGCAGGCGGCCAAGGAAACGGGAATGGCCGTTCCCGACGACCTCTCCGTCGTCGGGTTTGACAACACGGTTTTGGCCACGATCTGCGATCCCCCGCTCACGACCGTCGCCCAACCCATCGAGGAAATGGGCAAGCAGGTGGTCGATTGGCTCGTGCGGGAACTCAATGGCGAGGCGGACGTGAAACAGCGCGTTATCCTCCGCCCGGAGCTGATCGTGCGCGCGTCAACGGCACCGCCGCGGAGGTGATGGATGTGTTCGGTTGCCGGTTCATCGGAAGGGGTTCGTTGCAGGAAAGCGCTTAACTCAATCGGGGGGTCTCCTATGCCAATCTTGCGCATGCAGAACATCCACAAGGCGTTTGCGGGGAACCCGGTGCTGCGAGGGGTCAATTTTGAGGTCAAGGCGGGTGAAGTGCATGCGTTGCTTGGGGAAAACGGTGCCGGCAAGTCGACGCTGATCAAAATCCTGACGGGGGTGTACCAGAAGGATGCGGGGGAAATCTGGTGGGAGGGTCGTGTCGTTGAAATCAACACCCCCGTAGACGCCATGCGCCTTGGCATTGCGACGATCTATCAGGAACTCAACTTGGTTCCCCACTTGACGGTGTACGAAAACCTTTTTCTTGGACAGGAAGTGCGGCGGACAAAACACCTGCCGTTTCTGAACAAGACGTATATGCGGCGCAGGGCGATCGAATGCCTTCGTCTGCTGGGACAACCGCTTGATCCCGACGCTCCCGTCTCCACATTGGGGATCGGCCAACAACAGCTCGTGGAAATTGCCAAGGCGCTGGTGCGGGATGCCAAACTGATCATCATGGACGAGCCGACGGCCAGCCTTTCGGAGGCTGAAGTGGAACAGCTCTTCACCACCATCGACGCGCTGCGCGCCAAGGGGGTGGCGTTTGTCTACATTTCGCACCGCCTGGAAGAAATTCGGCGAATTGGTGACCGGGTGACCATTCTTCGCGACGGGCAAACCCTCGCCACGCACGATGCCAAACGGGTACCGACGGATACGATCATTGAACAGATGGTTGGACGGAAACTTGAGGAAAAGTTTCCGAAGAAACGTTTCATCCGTGGTGCTGAAGGGCTGCGCGTGGAAAATCTCAAACGTAAAGGTGCCCAACATGCCGTTTCGTTTGTGGCGTATCAGGGGGAGATCCTTGGGATTGCCGGGTTGGTTGGAGCGGGGCGGACGGAACTGGCCCGCGCCATTTTCGGTGTCGATCCCGTGGAGAGCGGCAAGGTTTTCGTGTTTGGACAGGAAGTCCACATTCGTTCGCCCGCCGATGCGATTCGGGCCGGGATCGCCTTCATCACCGAAGACCGGAAGCGTGAAGGGCTGTTCCTGGATCAACCGTTACCGTTCAATGTAACCATTGCCAGCCTCCCGTCGTTCAAAAATCGCGTGCTGTTGTCGCGATCGAAAATCAAGGAGACGACGGAACGGTACATGCGCGAGTTGCGCGTCCGGCCGTTCAAGAGTGAGTTGTCCGCCCGAAAACTGAGTGGCGGGAATCAGCAGAAAATCGTCATCGCCAAGTGGTTGTGTACGAAGGCTAAGGTTTTTCTCTTTGACGAACCGACGCGGGGAATCGATGTTGGGGCAAAGGTGGAGGTGTACCACCTCATCAATGCGCTTGTCGATAACGGGGCCGTCGTGATCCTCATCTCATCAGAATTGCCCGAATTGTTGGGGATGTGCGACCGCATCTTGGTCATGCACGAGGGACGAATTGTGGCCGATCTGCCGCGGGAAGAGGCGACACAGGAAAAGATCATGAAAGCTGCGACGGGAGGGATGACGAGATGAGCGCGCTCCCGACAAACCCGGTTGTGGCGTCGGATATGCCGCCGCGTACCCGACGTCTGTCGAAGGAGGTGCTGCACAGTCTCGGCGCGTTATTGGGTTTGTTTCTCCTTTGCCTCGTGTTGACCTTGTTCTCGGACAAATTTCTCACCCTGGATAACCTGATGAACATTGCACGCCAGTCATCGGTTAACGCCTTGCTCGCGCTCGGCATGCTCCTGGCGATCCTGACGGCGCCTTCCCCATCCCTTTATCTCGACGCTGGGGACGATGAACATCGCGCGGGGACTTGCCCTGATCATCACGGGCGCGGCGCCCATCGCGGGGTTTCCGGAGGCCATTCAGTACGTAGGGCGCGAGTTTGTGGGCCCCGTGCCGGTCAGTTTCCTGCTGGTGTTGGCCATGTATGTCCTCTTCCATATCTTCCTCACCCGCACGGCCACCGGACGGTACATCTACGCCATCGGGAGCAACAAAGAAGCGGCACGGCTTTCGGGCATAAACGTTGATCGCGTGCTGGTGATCGTCTATACGTTAAGCGGTCTTTTGGCTGCGTTGGCGGGTCTCGTGCTCGTTGGGCGCGTCAATTCGGCCTATCCCTTGGCCGGTCTGGGGTATGAGCTGGACGCCATCGCGGCGGTGATTATCGGTGGAGCCAGCTTCTTCGGCGGCGTGGGTACCGTGTGGGGCACGCTCATCGGCGCCCTGATCATCGCCGTGCTGCGCAACGGGCTGAATCTCCTGAATGTGGCAGCCGATCTGCAAACCGTGGTCATCGGCGTGGTGATCATTGTCGCCGTCTATCTGGATGTCCTGCGGCAGCGCTCGCGGAAAAAGGCATAACACGGTTGCACGCGGCGCCGCGAAGTTTGGTGAAGGGAGGCCGGTTGAATGAAACGGGTGCTTTCCTTGTTGTTGGTTCTGGCGATGGCAGGGCTTGCGGGATGCAGCGGTTCGCCCACCGGAGGGGATACGGCTGGCGGCCCCAAGGAAGGCGGAGGCGACAAGCCGGAAATCGTCGTTGTGCTGAAGACGGTGAGCAGCCAATATTGGAAGTTTGTCGAGGCCGGGGCGAAAAAAGCGTTTGCCGATCTGGGCGTAAGCGGAAAGGTGATCGGACCGGCTTCAGAGGTGCAGGTCATGGAACAAGTGAACATGCTGGAAGATGTGCTCAGCCAAAACCCCGATGCGTTGGTGGTGGCGCCGACACAGCCGTCGACGGCCATCCCCGTGTTTGAGAAATACAAGGAAAAGGGCATCCCGGTAATCCTCATCGACACCGACGCCGGCTGGCCGGACCAGACGACGTTCATCGGCACAGACAACACCACCGCGGGAATGCAAGGCGGAAAGCTGCTCTCCTCCATGCTCCAACCGGGGGACAAGGTGGCGCTGATTTCCGGGGCATTGGGGAACCCGGCCACCGACGCGCGCATCAAGGGGGCCAAAGAGGTGCTGGAGAAGGCGGGCATGGTGGTGGTGGCCGAGCAGCCGGCCGATAGCGACAAGGCCAAGGCGATGGCGGTGATGGAAAACATTCTGCAGACGACGCCCGACGTCAAAGGCGTATTCTGCGCCAACGACGACATGGCCCTTGGCGCACTGCGCGCCATTGAAGCCAAGGGGCTGAAGATCCCCGTCATCGGGACGGACGGGACGATCGAGGCGGTGGAAGCGATTCTCGCCGGGTCGCTCGCCGGCACCGTCGCACAGCGCCCCTTTGATATGGGGTACAAAGGCGTGGAAGCGGCACTCAAGGTGGTGAAGGGGGAAACGATTCCCAAGCGGGTGACCGTTGGCGTCGACCTCATCACCCGGGAAAACGCCAAGGAAAAGTTAGAATTCTTGAAACAGATCGAAAAATGACGGGAGATTACGCGTGCGCGTGTCGGGTTTAACGTAAAAGGATGGAGGCGCGAAACATGGACAAATTGCGCATCGGCATCATCGGTGCGGGGCGCATCGGCAAGCTGCACGCCGAAAACCTGTGCCGTTACCCGCATGCCCGCCTGGTGGCGGTGGCGGACGTGGCCGCCGACCGCCTGCGGGACTGGGCCGCGCAATGGGACATCCCGCGCGTGACCGCCGACTACCGGGACATCCTTGCCGACGACGCCGTCGACGCCGTGTTCATCTGCACGCCCACCGACACCCATGCTGCCTTGGTCCAGGAGGCGGCGGCGGCGGGGAAACACATCTTTTGCGAGAAGCCGGTCAGCCTCGACCTGGGGCAGACCCGCGCGGCCCTGGCGGCGGTTCGCGCGGCGGGGGTCAAGCTGATGGTCGGGTTCAACCGCCGGTTTGACCCCACTTTTCAGCGGCTGCGGGAGTGGGTTCGGGAGGGGAAGGTGGGATGCCCCCATGTCGTAAAAATCACCTCGCGCGACCCCGCGCCGCCGCCGGCCGACTACATCCGCGCGTCGGGCGGGCTCTTTCTCGACCTGACCATCCACGATTTTGATCTGGCCCGTTTCCTGATGGACAGCGAGGTGGAGGAGGTGTATGCCGCGGGAGGGGTCTTCGTCGATCCCGCCTTCGCCCAGTACGGCGATGTGGACACGGCGGTGGTGACGCTGCGGTTTCAAAACGGGGCCCTCGGGGTGATCGACAACAGCCGGCAGGCCGTTTTCGGGTACGACCAGCGGGTGGAGGTGTTCGGCTCGGCCGGGTGCGTCGCCGCAGACAACGCCTTTCCCACCACCGCCCAAGCCCTCACCGCTCTTGGCGTGGAACGCGACAAGCCGCATCGGTTTTTCCTGGAGCGCTACCGCGAGGCCTACTTCCTCGAGGCGGAGGCCTTCGTGGACTCCGTGCTGCACGACAAGCCGGTTCCGGTGAGCGGCGAGGACGGCCTGCAGGCGGAGCGGGTCGCCCATGCCGCCAAACGGTCGCTTGCCGAAAAGCGGCCGGTGAAGGTGGCCGAAGTCGGCTTTGAAGCGGAGATGCCTTCCATGTGAACGGGGGTGGGGACGTGAACGGGCTGCGGTTTGACCCGACCAAACCGCTCGATGTGATCGCCCTGGGCCGGCTGTGCATCGACCTGAACGCCAACGAGACGGGCCGACCGCTGGAGGATGTGGTCACCTTTACGCGGTACCTCGGCGGCTCGCCGGCCAACATCGCCGTGGGCGCCGCGCGGCTCGGCCTGAAGACGGGCTTCATCGGCAAGGTGGCCGACGATCCCTTCGGGCGGTTCATCGTCCGCTACCTGCGCGAGGCCGGCATCGACACGTCCGGCGTGGTCACGGACGCGCCGGGCAGCGTCACGGGGCTCACCTTTACGGAGATGAAAAGCCCCGAAGAAGGGCGCATCTACATGTACCGGGAGAACGTGGCCGATCTCAATCTGGCGCCGAACGAGGTGTCCGAGGAGTACCTTGGATCCACCAAAGCGCTGCTCATCTCCGGGACGGCGCTGGCCCGGAGCCCGTCGCGCGAGGCCGTGTTCGTGGCCCTGGACTACGCCCGTCGCCACGGCGCGGTGGTCGTCTTCGACCTCGACTACCGCCCGTACACGTGGTCGTCGCCCGAGGAGACGGCGGTGTACTACAAGCTGGCGGCGGAAAAAAGCGACGTGGTGATCGGCACGCGGGAGGAGTTTGACCGCCTGGAGCGCTTCGACCCGCCTTCGCGCGGCGACGACGAGACGACGGCGCGCCGGCTGTTCGCGCACCGGGCCCGGCTCGTCATCGTCAAGCACGGGAAAGCGGGATCGGTGGCCTACACGCGCAACGGCCAGCGGGTGGTCGGACCGGTCTTCCCCGCCCGCGTCGTCAAGCCCTTCGGCGCCGGCGACGCCTACGCGGCGGCGTTGCTCTACGACCTGCTCCGCGGCTGGGCGTTGGAGCGGTGCCTGACCTACGGCAGCGCGGCCGCGGCCATTGTCATCTCCCGCCACAGTTGTTCCGACGCCATGCCCACGGCCGAGGAAATCGAGGCCTACATCCGGCAGGTCCAAAGCGGCCAGGGGGCTGGCGCGTAAGGTCTATGGCCAGGAAAGGAGAGGGGATTCCATGGCGCACGTCACCGAGGTGAAGGTGCTGAAGCATTTCATCGGCGGCCGGTGGGTGGAGGCGCAGGC
>NZ_BMOF01000017.1 GCF_014646935.1 Calditerricola satsumensis
AAAACTGAAGATGGCCTGATGCAGATCAGGCCGAGATACAGGCACAGCGAAAAAAGCTCGTCGTGTGCGTTGTCATTGACGGTGTCCCCAGCCGCTGTTACAATGAAAGGCGAATCGCAGCGGCAAGGGCGAAGGGACAAACGCATAGGTCCGTCGACCATCCACTAGGGGTGCTCCGTTCGGGGCTGAGAGAAGGCGTAGCGCCTTCAACCCTTGGAACCTGACCTGGGTAATGCCAGCGAAGGGAAGTGGGTGGGTCGGGGTACGAATACCGATCGCGTGTTTCGTGCCGCAGACCGCCCGCTTGTCGGGCGGTTTTTTTGTAGGCGGACAAGGAGGGAGAAGGATGGCGACGAGCGCGTGGCTGTGGCAGGAGGCACAGCCGATCTTTGCCCGCATCCTGGACCACCCCTTTGTCCGGGGACTGGGCGACGGCTCGCTTCCGCGGGAAAAATTTCGCTTCTATCTTTGCCAGGATTACGTCTACCTCATCGCCTACTGCCGCGTCTTCGCCTTGGCGGCGGCCAAGGCCGACGACCTGGAAACGATGAGGATGTTCAGCACGCTGCTGGAAGAGACCCTGCACACGGAGATGGACATCCATCGCCAGTACGCGGCCCGGTTCGGCATGGCGCCGGAGGAGCTGGAGCGGACGGAACCGGCGCCGGTGACGGTCAGCTACACGTCGTTTTTGCTCAAAACGGCCTACGCCGGGACCATCGCCGACATCCTGGCCGCCGTGCTGTCGTGCCAGTGGTCGTATCATGAGATCGCCCTGCGGCTCAAAGCGGCTGGAAACAGCCCGGCTGACTCGCCCTACAACGCGTGGATCGACGCGTACGCTTCGGACGAATTCGGACGGCTTGTCCGGTGGCTGCGCGACAAGCTGGATGCCCTGACGGCCCACGCGTCCGAGGCGGAGAAGGCCCGGCTGCGGGACCTCTTTGTCACCGGATTTCGCTTTGAATACCTGTTTTGGGAGATGGCCTGGCAAGAGGCCCGCTGGCCCCTGTGAGTGAGGAGGCGCGCGATGCTGGTTTTTGACGAGGTGTGGTACGCCCACCGCGACGGCAAGCGGATCGTTCCCGTCCTCGAGGGCGTCTCGTTTCGCGTGCACAAAGGGGAGTTTGTCAGCCTCGTGGGCCCGAGCGGGGCGGGAAAGAGCACGATTTTCCAGTTGATTGCCGGCCTGCGCGAAGAAGCTCCTCTTGGAAAAAGAGGGCTTTGCCATCCGCACGATCGACCCGACGCAGTACGGCGTGCCGGACTACTACGAGCTGGTCCTCATCGCCAGCGAACAGACGGTGAAGGAGAAGGCCGAGACGATCCGCAAGTTCTGGCGTGCCGCGCAGAGGGGCCAGCAGTACGTGATGGCGCATCCCGACGAGGGACTGAAGATCCTGCTCGCCCACCAGGAACAGGCGTTCCCCCTCGACGCCGAAGTGGAGAAAAAGAGCCTCCAGATGCTCTTGCCGCGGATGGACGCCGGGGACAAGCTCTTTGGCTGGCAGGATGCGGCGTCCTGGGAGGCGGTGGCGTCTTGGATGCAGAAGAGCGGGCTCATCCGCCAGGCTGTGGCGGGCAAGGACTGCTTTGTGAACGTGACCGAGTGAAGGAGGCGATCGCATGGTACCCCGCGCACTCACCATCGCCGGCTCCGACAGCGGCGGCGGGGCCGGCATTCAGGCCGACCTCAAGACGTTTCAGGAGCTGGGCGCCTTTGGCATGACCGCCCTCACCGCCGTCACGGCGCAAAACACCTTGGGCGTCTCTGGCGTGTGGCCCTTGCCGCCGGACGCGGTGGCCAAGCAGATCGAGGCGGTGGCCACCGACATCGGTGTCGACGCGGCCAAAACGGGGATGCTCTTCGACAGCGCCATCATCGAGGCGGTGGCCGAGGCGGTGCGCCGCCATGGCATCGAGAAGCTGGTCGTCGACCCGGTGATGATCGCCAAGGGCGGCGCGCCGCTCCTGAAGGCGGACGCCGTCGAGGCGCTGCGCCGCCGCTTGCTGCCGCAGGCCCTCCTCGTCACGCCCAACATCCCGGAGGCGGAAGCGTTGACGGGCCTGGCCATCCGCACCCGCGCGGACATGGAAAAGGCGGCGCGGGCCATCGTGGCCATGGGGGCCAAGGCGGTCGTGGTCAAGGGCGGCCACGGCGACGGGGAGACGGCCGACGACCTCTTTTACGACGGCGCGCGCGTTGAGGTCCTCTCCGCGCCGCGCGTGGCCACACGAAACACCCACGGGACGGGATGCACCTTCTCGGCGGCGGTCACCGCGGCGTTGGCCAAGGGCGAGGACCTGCTGGATGCCGTGCGGATCGGGAAGGCGTTCATCACCGCCGCCATTCGCGAAGCCCTCAACCTCGGCGGCGGCCACGGCCCGACGAACCACTGGGCGTATCGGACGAAATCCGGTTCGTGAGGAAAACGGCGCTCCCCGCCGGCCTTCCAATCTGGTACAATGAAACCACACGGCCTTCTCGTCATCCCCTCATGCGAATCTGGTCCCGGGAGGTCTCGGCATGCCGAACACGCAACTCCGCGAGTTTTGCGAGGACACGTACCGACGCCTGCGCCGGGTGTGCGCGGACATCGAGGCGTTCCTCAACAGCACCACCCTTGCGCAGCTGGTCGAAGAGGCCGGGGGCGACCGCGAGGAATACGAGGAGTATTTCCGCCTCTACCTTTCCGATTTGCGGCATCTCTTGGTCAATTGCGAAAACGCCTGTGAGCGGCTGGGCATCGTGCTCCGTCGGGCCAAGTTCAACCCCGAGTTTGCCGAGGAGACGCTGTACAAGGTGTACCACAACTGCGTCGACCTGTTCTATTACCCCAAGGGCGAAGTCTACGCCGAGGACGGGCGTTATTCGTACACCGGGCACGACGCGATCCTCTTCCGCAAGCCGGTCCCGGAACGCCTGAAACGGCTTACCCTTTCGCTGTCCAAAACCTTTGAGTACCTGCGCGACGAGCTGCAGTATTACGAAACCGATTACGTGACGAAAAAGCGGATGCGCTCCACGTCCTGATCCCGCGCATCCGGCGGCCCGGCATCCGGCCGGGTTTTTCCGTTCGAGGAGGTGGGCCCGCTGCGCCTGTTTGTCGCCGTGGAAGTGGACGCGCGCGTGAAGGATCAGGTGCGCGCGTGGCTGCCTGCGCTGCGCGAGGCCTTGCCCTTTGCGCGCTGGGTCCCGGTGGACAACCTGCACGTGACCCTGCATTTTCTGGATGAACAGCCGCCGGCGCGGATCCCCGTGATCGTCGCCGCCATGCAGCGCGTGGGGCGGGAGATCCCGCCCTTTTCCCTGCGGCTCGGGCCGCTCGGCACCTTTTCGCGCCAGGGGGTGCCCGGCGTCCTGTGGGCCGGCGTGGAAGGGGACGTGGCCGTGCTTTGCGACGCGCACCGCCGGCTGGGGGAGGCCTTTCGCGCTTGGGGATACCGTCCCGACCCGCGGCCGTATACGCCCCACCTTACCCTGGCCCGGAACGGAACGCGACCCCTTCGGCCCGACGAGCTGGCCGCCTGCGCGCCGGCGACGCCGATGGCGTGGCGCGTCACGGCCATCGCCTTGTACCGTTCGGAGCTCCATCCCAGCGGCGCGCGGTACACCGTGCTGGCGCGCGCGCCGCTGTGCGGGGGGCAGCGGGATGCCGAGGCATGAGACCCCCACGTGCTGCGTAAGCATGGTTTTGTGGAGGGAACAGGATCTTTCCCGATGCATCGCGAATGAGAAAGGAAAGGGAGGAGCTTCCGGAGGTGAGTGACGTTGCCGTTTTCGCCGAACGATGTTCGCAGCACGACGTTTCCTGCCGCGTTCGCCAAAACCTACGGTCCCCTGGTCGCCTTTTACGTCGGCTGCCGGGCTGACAGCGAGGCGGACCGGGACGAACGGTTCCGGTATGCCATCACCCGCTTGCTGGGGGAAGGGTGGTTGCGCCGGTACGACGGTGCGGTGTCCTTCGAGCGGTTTCTCTATGTTTGCCTGCGCTTTGCCATGGCCGACTACGCCCAGCGCGTAAAAGGCATCTCGCCATCCGGGGCACGGCACTTGGAAGGGTGGACCCTGCCCGTCGCCGCACCACCGGCCATCACGGAGGCGGAGGAAGCGTTCCTGTTTGACTGGTTTAACGGGTTGGACGTCAAAGACCGCCTGGTGCTCAAGCTGACGTATTGGGATCTCTTCGGCGACCTGACCCATGAGGAGGAGCGATACCTGGCCGGACAGAGCGGATGGCAGCCGGAAGAGTGGGAACGGGCGCGCGCCGATTTTGAGGCCGACGTGCGCGTGCACGAACTGATCGCCGCTTTTCGTTCCGGCCAAATGGATGCGCAACGGGCCCGTACGGCCGGTGTGAGCCGGGGTTGGATGGAGCTGTCGGCCGGATCGGCGACGGTGGCGGAGCCGCCGGTGACGGTGCAGGGGGCGGTGTTCAGGGGGCACAACCTGGAACGGGTTGGCCGCGTGCTGGGGTTTTCCGGCACGGCCGTGGAGCAGCGCCTCTGCCGCTTGCGGCGGAAGCTGGCCGATAAGGGCGACGCCGATCTGCTCGACCGCTGGGTGGCGAAGCAGCTGAAACGCCGCGCCGAACGGGCAGAACTGTCGGATGCGCTCATCGCCCGCTATGTTCGCGGGGAGCTGGAGGGCGCCGCATGGGCGGCCTTGGAAGCGTGCCTGCTCGCCGAGCCGACGTGGCAGGCGCGGGTGGGGGCGTGGAAGCGCGACCATGTTCCGCCGCTTCCGGACCACCTGGCCGCGTGGCTGGACGATTACGCGCAAAAGCTGACCGAATGTTCCGACGCCCTTCCGCGCCTGCACGTGACGCGGGAGGGGGAAGCGGTCAAGGTGACGGTATCCGGCGCGCCGCTGCTAGCCCTGGAGGCGGCTCCCACGCCCGCCCGACGCGCCGACCGCTACGCCGAGGCGATGCGGGTGCGCGTCGGCATCATTCCCTTGCGTGCGGAACTGACGCTGACGGCCACGGTCAACCGCTATGGCCAGTGGCGCGTGGAGTTGGGGTGGGAGGGCGAGCACGGTCCCTTCGTCAGCGTGCCCGTCGTGTGGCGCACGGCTGCGGGCGAGGAGAAGCGGTGGAAGACCAATTTGCGCGGGCGCTGCGAGGGCTGGCTGAGTCCCGGGACGTATGCCCTCGCGCTGCAGCAGGACCCCGTGGTGGAGGTGGTGTTCACCAGCTGACCGTTAGGGCCCGCCAGCACCGGGGCACGCGGAACGCACCACCCATGAACAACCGAAAGACCGGGGGCCATCCGCCCCCGGTCCTTTGTTTGGCCGCGGCCACGTCGCGGAACAAACGGCGGGTTTTCATGCGCCGATGTACCGGGCGTAGAGCGATTTCGCCACGACGGGGTTGTCGGTCCCCTGCACGAGCACGCGCCCGTCGGGGAACACCACAAGCGTGTGGGCGTCGGAGACGCGGGCGCGCAGCAGAAAGCGGTTCCGCTCGACGGGGCCCACGGCAGCCAGCCGCGCCGCAAGATCGTCCAGGTTGAGGGCGAGGGGCTGCGGCGGGGTGATCTGCACCGTGTTGCGCCCGCAAAGCGTGGTGACGGCACCGGCCTCCCGCTGGGGATCGAGGAAGTCGAATCGCCGCCGGGCGCAGCACGGACAGTCGCGCTTGCGGGCGCCGTCCAACTTCATGGCGCTGACGTGCCCTTCCCACAGGTCGAAGTAGCGCAACACCGGGGTGAGCTTGTCTGTCGCCCCGACGAGCAGCTTGAGGGCTTCTGCGGCCTGGTACGACGCGACGACGTGAACGATCGGGCCGATCACGCCCACGGTGTCGCACGTTTCTGTGTGCGCGGCCGGCGGGCTGTCGAAGAGGCAGCGCAGGCAGGGCGTCGTGCCGGGACGCAGGAGGGCGACCATGCCCCGCGCGCGGACGACTCCCCCGTACACCCACGGGATGCCGTGCTTGACGCACACGTCGTTGACGAGAAAGCGGACCTGGAAATTGTCCGTCCCGTCGAGAACGAGGTCCACGTTGGCCAGGAGCGACTCGGCGTTGGTGGCGTTCAGGTCCACGACGTGGGGTTCCACCGTGACGTCGCTGTTGATGCGGCGCAGCTTGTCTGCGGCGGCCACCGCTTTGGGCAGGTGCGCGCGAGCGTCGTCCTCGTCGTACAGCATCTGCCGCTGCAGGTTGCTCATCTCCACCACATCGCGATCGATCAGCCGCACGTACCCCACGCCGGCGCGCACCATGTGGTTGGCCAACACCGTCCCCAGCGCGCCCATGCCGACGATGGCCACGCGGCTTCGGGCCAGCCGCTCTTGCCCCTCGCGCCCGATGGGGGCAAAGAGGATTTGCCGCGAGTACCGCTCCCACAGGCGATCCATGCCGCAGCCCTCCCGTCAGCCGCCGCTGACCGGCGGCAGGATGGCGATCTCGTCATTTGGTCCCACCGGATGCGTCGGCGGCGCGTAGGCGAGATTGACGGAGACGGCGCAGCGCCCAAGCAGATCGGCCAGCGCCGGGCAGGCGCGGGACACGGTGTCAAGCACGTCGGCCACGCGCGCCCCGTCGGGGATGGACAGGATCAGTTCGTCTTGTCCGGCCCGCTCGGCCAGTTCGGCAAACAGCCGCACCCGAATGGTCATGGCTGCTCCTCCTTTCGCTTGGCTCCCAGCGCCAAAGGGCGTCCAATCGCTTCCCCCTTCACCCTACCACATGTCCGACCGCTTTGCCTAGCGTCCCGAACGCTGGAGCGGAGCAACAGGAAGGCGGCGGCGCGCGGAACAGCGGGTGCATCGCCCGGCTCACGTGTTGGTGTGCGGAGTAAAATAGGAACAGAATAAGGGGGAAGCGAGGGGGACCGGTGACCATTCGGGACGATTTTCATCACGACCCGCACATGCGAAGGGGAGAGCGCCAGAATCGGCGCGCCTTGCTGGCGGCCTTTGCGCTGACCTTCGCCTTTGCGATTGTCGAGGCCGTCGGCGGCGTTTTCGCCGACAGCCTGGCCTTGCTTTCCGACGCCGGGCACATGGCCGGCGATGTGCTGGCCCTTGGCCTGTCGCTGGTCGCGGCGTTCTTGTCCGCCCGTCCACCCCGTGGCGATTACACCTACGGGTATCTGCGCTTTGAAATGATCGTCTCTTTTCTCAACGGCCTGGCCCTTGTGGCCGTGGCGGCGTGGATCGTCGTCGAGGCGGCCCAGCGGGTGGTCCATCCGCCGGATGTGCAGCCGGGCATCATGATGGTTGTGGCCGCCGTTGGGCTGCTCGTCAACGTGTCCGTGGCCGTCATATTGGGGCGCTTTGGCGATCGCGAAAACCTCAACGTGCGCAGCGCGCTGTGGCACGTGTTGGGCGACCTGTTCAGCTCCGTCGGCGTGCTCGTGTCGTCGGCGGCCATTTGGCTATGGGGCCTGCACTGGCTCGACCCGGCGGTGAGCGCCCTGATTGCCCTGGTGATGGTTTGGGGGGCGCACGCATCACCGCCCAAGCCGGACGCGTCTTGATGGAAGCGGCGCCGCGCGACATTTCCCTCGATGCCATTCGCGAGCATCTGCTATGCTTGGACGGCGTGATGGACGTTCACGAGATGCACCTGTGGTCGATTACGAGCACCCAGCATGCCTTTAGCTGCCATCTGCTGCTCGAACACGGCCGCGATCCCCACCAGGTGGTGAAGGAGGCGACCGCGCTCCTGCGCGAGCGCTTTGGCATTCGGCACAGCACCATGCAAACGGAGTCGCTTCTCGTGCACGGGGAGGAGCACCAGCGCCATCCGCTGTACGGCGAGCACAAGGCCGAACGGCACAAAATGCGGCAACAGATGCCGGCCAAGTCGCCGACCGACGTGACGGTGACGCCCGGCCATGTCGTGGAGGAGCACGCCGACCGCGCCTTTGAACGGCGGGGTGGCGAACAACCTTCGTAGCGCCTTCCATACCGTGCCCATCCGCAGGTCTCCGGAAGGGCGCGGATTTTTTTGCTTACGCAGAGGAGAAAGCGGGCGAAAAACGGCGGGGAACCGTTTTCATTGTGTATTTGACTCTTCGGCGGCCGGGGCTATGCCGCGGAGCCCACGGCGGCCGACGCGATCCGCGCCGTAAACGCGGTGTGGGTGTTTTTGGCCTTTGTGCTCGTCTTCTTCATGCAGGCGGGGTTTGCCCTGCTCGAGGCAGGAGCCACGCGGATGAAAAACGCCGGCCACGTGGCAGGGAAGAACATCCTCAGTTTTGCCTTGGCCACGCTGGCCTTTTGGGCCGTCGGTTTCGGACTGAGCTTTGGAGACGGCAACGCCTTTTTCGGCACGACGGGCTTCTTCGTCGACGTGCTGGATGAAAAGGCCGGCAAGGCGTTTTCGTCGCTGGCGTGGGCCGACGTGCCGCTGGCGGCCAAGTTCCTCTTTCAGGTGGCCTTCGTCGGGGTGTCGTTGGCCATCGTGTGGGGCGGGCTGGCCGAGCGGGCCAAGCTGATGGTGTACCTTCTGTTTGGCACTGCCTTCAGCGGGCTGATCTACCCGGTGATCGCCCACTGGGTGTGGGGCGGCGGCTGGCTGGCCAAATTGGGGATGCAGGATTTTGCCGGGTCGACGGTGGTGCACCTGCAGGGCGGGGTGGCCGCGCTGGTCGGGGCCATCCTCCTTGGGCCGCGCATTGGCAAATACAACAAGGACGGCACGGCCAACGCCATTCCGGGCCACAACGCCGTCTACGGCGTGCTCGGCGTGCTGATCCTGTGGTTCGGCTGGTTCGGCTTCAACGCCGGCTCAACGATGACGGCCCAGGGCGCGTTGTTCGCCTACGTTGCCCTGACGACGCTGCTTGCCACGGCGGCGGGTGCGCTAGGGGCGCTCTTTGCGGCGTGGGCCGTGCTGGGCAAGCCGGACATCTGGTATATGCTCAACGGCGTGCTGGCGGCGCTGGTGGCCATCACCGCCGCATGTGCGTTCGTCAAGCCGTGGGCGGCCGTGGTGATCGGGGCCGTCGCCGGCGTGGTCATGGTCTTCTCGGTGCTCCTGTTCGAGCGCGTGCTGAAAATTGACGACCCCGTCGGGGCCTTTTCCGTGCACGGCGTGGCCGGGATCTGGGGGACGCTGTCCACGGGCCTTTTTGCCGCGCCGGACCTCGTGGCGCAGCTGGGCGTCGGGCAACCGGGGCTGTTCTACGGCGGGGGCCTTCACCAGTTGGGGGTGCAGTTCCTTGGCGTCGCCGTCTCCTTCGCCTACGTGTGGGTTGCCTCCTTCCTCGTATTCGGCCTGCTGAAGGCGACGGTTGGCTTGCGCATCCGCCGCGAGGAAGAGCTGATCGGCCTGGACATCAGCGAGCACGGCGTCCCCGGCTATCCCGAGCAGCTGCCCCACGGCGGGGCATACCGCGCCACCGCCTCCGCCGAGACCCTGTAGCGCAGGATGTGCAGCGCGTGCCAAAGCCGGCGGGAACGAGGGAGGGGGTGCAGCCGGTGAGCGAAGCAAAACGGCGGCTCTGCGGGGGGCCGGCGACGAAGGGGAGGGCCATACCGGCCGGGGCTGTGTCGCGGACGGCGATGGCCGCCAGGGCGCGCAAGTGGGCCGAGGAAGGATGGTCGCCCGGCGCCATTGTGCGTGCTGTGAATCGCGGGTTCGACCGGCAGCTGCGCGTTGTCATCGCCGGTGCCGTGCGCGACCTGGCCGACGGCGGGCGGCTCATACCGCCCGTATCCTTTTGCTGGGTCCTTCTTGGCAGCGGCGGACGGCGGGAGCTGACCCTGCATTCTGATCAGGACCACGCGCTGGTGGTGGCCGATGCGGAGGCAGTAGCGGCCGCCGTGCGGGAGTATTTTCGCACCCTGGCCGAGCGGGTGGTGGCGCGGCTGGAAGCGCTGGGCTACTCCCTCTGCCCGGGATTTGTCCTGCCGACCAATCCGCGATGGAACGGCACGGAAAAAGCGTGGCGGGAGGCGATCGAGGGGTATCTCGCGGTGCCCCATTGGGCGCATGTGCGCTATTTGCTTTTGGCCGTCGACATGCGCCCGGTTTTCGGCGATCTCCGGCTGGCCCGTCGCCTGCACGCGTGGGTGGTGGCGCGGTTGCGCGATGCGCCCTTTGTGTTGTGGATGGCGGCCGCCCGGAACCAAGAGCGCGCCGTGGCTCTTGACTGGCGCCTCCGGTTGCGCGTCGACGTTAGCGGCCCGCGCGCCGGCGCGGTGGACATCAAGGAAGGCGGCTACCTGCCGCTGGTAAACGCTGTGCGCCTCTGGGCCGTAGCCGAAGGGGTGCGCGCCACGTCAACCGAGCGGCGCATTGCCGTCCTCGAGCGGCGTGGGGTGTGGGACGCTTCCTTCGCCGCCCGCGTGCAGGAGGCACTCGCGACGCTTGAGGCCTACCGCCTGTGGGACAACCACGTCAACGTGGCGCGCCTGTCTGCCGTGGATCGGGAGGCGCTGCGCTTGGCGCTGCGTACGGTAAAGGCGCTGCAGGCGCGGACGGCCAAGCACTTCCGCAAGCCGAAGTGAGGGGGGAAAACGCGTGCGGGATGCGGGTTTGCCCCAAACCTTGCTGAGCGTGTTCCGGCGCGTTTTGGGAACGCGCGTCTCCGCGGCCCTTGCTGCCGCTCTTGCGCAAAGCGGCGCGCGTGAGGCCGAGGCGTGGTTGCGCCGGATGCTCAAGGAGGCCAGCTCCCAAAACCTCTGGCACGCCCCGCTCGACGCGCTGCGGTACGTCGTCGTCGACACCGAGACGACCGGCTTCGACCCCCGCCGCGATGCCCTGATTGCCGTCGGCGCCGTGGAGATGGTCGGCGCGGAGCGGACGGCGCGCACCTTTCACACCCTCGTGCGCCCTGACCCGCCTGTGCCCATTCCGCCCCACGTGGCCAACCTTACCGGCATCCGTGACGCCGACGTTGCGACGGCGCCGCCCCTGGGTGAGGTGTTGCGGGGCTTTCTCGCGTTTGCCCGGGACGGTGTCCTCGTCATGCATCACGCCGGCCACGACGTGCGCTTTCTCAATGCCGCGCTGCGGCGGCGGATGGGCCTGACGCTGCCGCACTGGGAGGTCGACACCTGCACGGTGGCCCGTCGCCTGGTCGAACTCCCGGCGTACCGCCTCGACGATGTGGTGGCGTGGTACGGCATCCCGGTGAACGGGCGGCACACCGCCCTCGGTGACGCTTCCCTTACGGCGGAGCTGTGGCGGCGCCAGCTCGACGAGCTCCGATCGCGCGGCATCACCACGCTCGGAAGGCTGTACGAGACCGTCTGGCGCACGGGATGACGGACCGCCGAGACGCTTGGCTAGCGCAGGGTTTGGCGTGGTTGGGTTGGGGGTGACGGTACCGCTGACGCGCGGTACAATGGAACGGGAGAACCGATGGCTCGGCCCGCGGCAAAATCGTTTGCCACGTCGCGGGCCGGCGCACTTCGACGGGCAAGGGGGCGCACGCGATGGACCAGCGGGAACTGACCCACTTCAACGCGCAGGGGCGCGCGCGGATGGTGGACGTATCGGACAAGCCGGCAACGAAGCGCAAGGCGGTGGCTGTGAGCACCGTGCGCATGGCGCCGGAGACGCTGGCACGAATTCGCCAGGGCGGCGTAGAGAAGGGCGACGTGCTGGCCGTGGCCCAGGTGGCGGGCATTCTGGCGGCCAAAAAGACGCCCGAGCTCGTTCCCATGTGCCACCCGCTGCCCCTCACCGGCATCGACATCCGCTTCGCCTTCCCCGACGACCGGACGCTGCGCATCGAGGCGGAGGTGACCACCACCGCCCCCACCGGCGTAGAGATGGAAGCCCTCACGGCGGCCAGCGTCGCCGCCCTCACCGTCTACGACATGTGCAAGGCCCTCGACAAGGCGATGGTCATCGGCCCGACGTACCTCGTGGAAAAGCGGGGCGGCAAAAGCGGCGATTTCGTGCGGGACGAGGCTCCGGACGCGCAGTGGGGATGAAACCTGGCCACGGGCCCTGGAACAATAAAAACAGCACCCGAGACCCAGCCCTTGCGGATGACGTGCAGCCGTGGCCGCAGGGGCTGTGTTATGTGTTCGTCACCAGACAGATGAAGCGGGTTTTGTCGTAAGATACCGTCGAATATTGTCGTAATTTTGTCAAAAATCCCATTGACGAATTTAATTTTCCGGGGGTATGATGGAATTGGAGGAAGGAGGTGATCTAGATTTAAGGAGAACCCTGGGTCAAAAACGAAACGGGTCGAGTGGAAATGTACGGGAAGGTGAATAGTGGATTTGATATGGAAGTTGCAACGATGAAGGTCCGTACGTTGCTTCCTGATGAAAAAATTGCTTATCGTGTTGTTTATGAAGGTTCTCCTGTCCTCGTACCTGTTACATTGCCAAGCAGGGAGAACATGTATTACGTGAGGCTTGCACAAGTTGGAGCATGGGACGCAAATGGTGAAGGGTATATTCAACACAAATAATAATGTATAAAGTTGAAATTTATTTATTATTAGTCACTGGTAGACAAGCTTACTTACTACCAGTGACTCATTATTTTTCTGTTTGGAGGGGCATGCCGTGACCGTATTTGCCGCATTGTTTCAGATGGAATGGCGCCTGTTCCGAAAAGATCTTTTCCTTTGGTTGGCGCAAGTACTGTTGTTGCTCTATTACACGGGAGTCGGATGGTATTATTACCGGTATCCCGACGGGACGTTTGATGCCGGGGGCATGTTTAAGACCATGTCGTATTTGATGAGCATGGGCGTGATCGTGATCGGTCTTCTCGCGGGCGTGCTTTCGGCCCGCCGGGAGCAGTCTGCCCACTTTGCCGAGGTTATGGCCTCCCTGCCGGGCGATGCCGTTCGCCCCTTTGCCAAACTTTTGGCCTGGGCGACGGTTGTGTTGATCTTTTTCCTCTCGGCTTCTGTTGCGACATTGGGTCTCCAGTGGCTGATGAAAAGCCCGCTTCTTCGTTATTGGCCCGACACCGTCGCGTATCTTGCGGTCTTCTGGGGTCTTCCCCTGTTAAGTGCGGGCATCCTCGGGTACGTGCTGGGCGTACTGGTGACGTCAAAATGGATTTATCCCTTCATCTTTCTCGTTTGGCTTACACTCACGCCCTACAATGGATGGCTTGAGTGGTTTCGCCTCCCGCATGCGTTGACGTTGTGGCTGAATCAGGGTGAAATCGATTATCCCGTCTTCAACAGTTACGAAGGCCTTGCGGTTACCGCGGCGGCGTTTTGGCGTCACTTTTTTTTGCTCCTCCTTTCGTTGTCGTTGTTGGCCGCATCCCTTCTTGCCTGCCGTCTTCGCGACCGAACGCGGAAAGAGAGGATTGGGCTGGTCGCGCTTACCGTGCTCCCTTTTGTCTGCGCGTTGGCACTCGTGTCGAAGGTTAATCCCTACCCGGAGGGGGAAAATGTCGCTCTTCTTGCCGGACGGGACATGCGTCACTATGAAGAGGTGCAGCAACAATCCCCCCTGGGGAGCTCGTACGCGCGCCCTCCTTCTTTTTCCGTTCGGCAGGTTGTGTTAGATGTTGAACACCAGGGATACCGCATGTCGTACACCGCTGAACTCGGCATCCAGACCCAGGGCAATGTCGACTGGCTGGAGTTCACCCTCTACCACGGATACACGGTTCAGGAAGCGAAACTTGGCGAGCAAAACCTTCCCTGGAAACGGGAAGGGGATCTCCTGCGGCTGAAATGGCCGGGAGGAAAAAAGGAAGGAACGGTTGTGTTACGCGTCGAAGGTTCCCCGGGGAGCGGCGGCGTGCTGAAGCCCCAGGCGATTTATCTTCCTTCGGGGTTTCCCTGGTACCCAATTCCCGGCAAATGGCGTGTGGCCGAGAGCCTTTATGCGTCACCCGCGTTTGGGTATCAATTTCCGAGTCTTTTTCTCAATTTGGAGCTGAAGGAGCCGACGGATTTTAAAGTTTGGGTATCTTCCCCTCTCAAAATTTACAGTAACCTGCCAGAGGCCGGTACCAACGCGTTTCATGGAACCGCTTCAGGGCCAACCCTCCTGGCTGGAAAGCTTGTGGAGGCGCGAGTGAACGGCTACCGGATCGTCGCGCCGCCGGATCGGATGAACCGCGTTCCCGCGGTGCTGGCTCATCTCCGGGAGAACGTCAAGCGCATGGGGGAACGGTTGGGAATCCCTGCTCCTTCCATCCCGTCTAAAATTTTTGTCGTGCCGCTGTATAGCGCACAGGGAGGACTAAACTTTCCGCTCAGGGTTTACCGTGACGCGCTTCATCTGGATGAACGTATCTTCCACATCTACTATGGCGAGGAAGGGGACTTCCTTGCTCAATCGAGGAGTATGTTGCCCGCTTTTTATTGGTATAGTCGCTACCGTGAATCGGATGGCTACGCCCCGTTTTTTCTGGCCGCCGTATACGAGCATATCTACGAAGGATCCTCTCTTTCTTCCTACGTAGATCAACCGATGCCGACGACCTATCAGCAGGCGGTACAAGAGATCTTGCGCCTGGAGCGGGAAAGGAAAACGGACGAGGCAAAGCGGAAACTTTCAGCCTGGTACAAGAGCTTGACAGCCAGAACGACAGGGAGGCTGGAGCAGTGATCCTTCAAATTGAACAGGTGCAGAAAGCGTTCAGAAAGAAAACGGCGTTGGAAGACGTGACGTTGACCATAAAACCGGGCATCTTTGGGCTTCTGGGTCCCAACGGGGCCGGCAAGACCACCTTGATGCGCATCTTGGCCACCATCCTTCGCCCTGACCGGGGTTCGATAACGGCCGACGGGATCGATTGGACGCGCGATGCACACCGGGTGCGGGCGATGCTCGGGTATTTGCCGCAGGACTTCGGCATTTTTCGCAACGTGACGGCGCGCGAGGTGTTGGCGTACATCGGCACACTCAAGGGCGTGGAAAAGGGGCAACTGAAACGGCAGATCGACGCGGTCCTCGAAGAGGTGAACTTGACGGCGCATGCGGACAAGAAGGTGGGCACGTTCTCCGGCGGGATGCGGCGGCGGCTCGGCATTGCGCAAGCCTTGCTGGGCGACCCTAAGTTGATCGTGATCGACGAGCCGACGGCGGGGCTTGACCCCGAGGAGCGGGTGCGTTTTCGCCTCCTCCTGCGCCGCCTGGTCCGGGAGGAGCGGGTGGTCGTCCTTTCCACGCACATTGTGGGAGATGTGGAAGCCGTGTGCGACCAGCTGGCGGTGATCAAGAAGGGGAAGGCCCATCTCTTTGCCTCTCCCGAAGAGCTGGCGCAGGTTGCCGACGGCCGGGTTTGGCGTTGGGTGGGCGACGCCCGGGAATACGCCCTGCTGGAAGAGAAGTATCGCATCGTCTCGTCTGTGTCGCGGGGGAGCACCATGGAAGCGCGCATCTTGAGCGACACGCGGCCGAGTGAAGCGGCCGAACCCGCCACACCCTCGCTGGAGGAGGGCTACCTCGTATGGGTCGGCGAATGACGTTCCCTCCGCTTTGGCTCGACCTGCGCGCGATGGGCTGGAATTTTTCCTTTCCCCTCGTGGCGCATCTGGGAATGGTGTTTTACCTTTACTTTGGCCAAGGGGGCCGGGTGGGCCTGCTGACGGCGGAAACCATTCTGAAAACGGTCGGCTTATGGTCGCCGCTGTTGATTACGTTTTGGATTGTGGCCCTGTACCAGGACTGGGTCGAAAGCGATGGGAAGGAGGCGCTGCTGGCGCTGCCTTACAAGAACTGGGCCTTTGGGATCGGGCGTGTGCTCCGCACGACCGCGCTCTATGGATTGTTCGTGTTGTGTGTGACCCGCTTGCTTTTCCTTTTTAGTCCCGACAGGGGTGTGTCGCCTCTGGTGTGGGTGATTTTGGCCACGAGCATCCTGTTCTTTGCCGCGCTGGCGTTTTTCGCCGTTGTGCTCACCCGGCGCCTGGTCTATACGTATCTGCTTGTGGCTGTCTTTTCCTTGGGGGAAGGAGTGCGCGTGTATGCGTTGAGTCTTCGGGTTGGCTATTCGGTGCTCTCGCACAGCACCGTCTCGTTTAATCCTTTTCAGACGGTCTGGCCGTTGCCCGGTGCCAGTCCGCTTCGGGTAACGCTGATCTTGTTTGTTGCAGCCCTGCTTCTCCTGTTCCTGGGACAACTGCTCGTGAACCGGCGGGAGTATCTGCTTAGGTAATGCATTTCGGTTTTCCATCCCACTTTAACGTACAGGGCCGCGAGCCCATGGTGGTGCGCGACCATTCGTGGAAAATCCGATATACCATTGGGGAAGGGGAGGCGCGAACGATTTTTAAAGAACTCAAACGAGGGGAGTGGATGCAGAACGATCGCATTCCGGTTAATGACAATGCAGAACAGATGGGATGGGTGCGCATTACCACATACGTTCCCGGCAAGGAATTGGCGCTAAAGTTTCGTGACGTATTGTTGGCGATTCGCGGCGACGTCGACAGAGCTGCTGCGGGTACGGTTCAAACAAGCCGAGACACATCCGACGGTGATTCTGCTGTTTGAAAGAAGTAGAGAAGGGTCTTGAGGTCCCATATGATGCTGTGTGCGTTGGACGGTTATCCCTATGCATTAGAAAAAGAGCTGCAAATCGACGAAAAACCGGGTTACGAAAGGCTAACCCGTAGGTCAGGGAGGCGGTCCAATGAACCGGTTGGGCGTGGTTGTCTTGGGTATTGCCGTATTTGGCTCGTTTTTCTTCCTCAGCTCTGTGTTGGCCCTGGTCAGCGAGTCCATGCAAGGGGTTGTACGCGGTTCCCTGCACCTGATGTACGAACCGGTTCGTCCTCTCTTTGAGCGGTTTTCTTTGCCCGATGATGATCCGCGAATCCTCTACCCCATTTTGCTTTCTTCTGCGCTGTGGGGGATCCTCGGCGGGGCGGCGAGCGCGTTGGCGGCCTTCTTTGCCCAACGGGAGAGAAAACGCCTGGCGGTCGCGGCGATGGGGCTTGGCATGGCCCTGTTCATCGCAGGTGCCCTGCTCATCGGCAATGTCGCCCAGAAGAGTGTGATTTACCGGACCTGGATGTGGGGCGGCACGGCAATCCTCGTGCTGCTGGTTGCTGCCGTC
The DNA here is from genome assembly GCF_014646935.1 of Calditerricola satsumensis. Taxonomy (GTDB): domain Bacteria; phylum Bacillota; class Bacilli; order Calditerricolales; family Calditerricolaceae; genus Calditerricola; species Calditerricola satsumensis. Next base: position 16,962 of record NZ_BMOF01000017.1, read on the forward strand.
GCGGTCTCCTGGACGGCCGCCGTTCGCTCGCCGTGGAAGGCCGTGGGCTTGTCCGTCTTGATTCCCCTCGTGTGTTTCAGCGTGCTGTTTTCTATCGCGCAGACGTTTCCTACTCTTTATGAACCTGACGGAACGGGTTGGGATGACTATTCGGCAGCGGCTTCCGTTTTGTTGGGCGGCTTGTCGGCGCTGGCGCTTACCCCCGTCTTTACCGTGGCGGCAGCGCTTGTGCAGAAGCGGCTGAGGAGGGGCTGAGGGTGGTGAATCCATGGATTTTTCTGTGGTGGTTCTCCCTCGTCGTGTCGGTGATCGCCTTTGGCTATGCCGTTTGGAAAACCTCGGCGGGGTGGATGCTGGTGAGTTTGGTCACGATCTTGCCCCTTGCGCACTACTTTTCCGGGGCCAATAATTGGCTTCAGTCGCTTGCTGCCCTTCCGCTCGTCCATGTGGGCTTGGCCGTTTGTTTTTGGTGGAAGAGATACCGGCGTGCATCAGTGAGGCAAACGCGTGGCGACCGATGGAAATCGAGAAAAGAAAATTAGAAACTCTTTTTAAGAATATATGGTTTCTTCCTTAACCATCTGGCTTCCGGGTGAACAATTCGATTTGGTTGCTTGCCGTGCTCTCGTTGTTCCAGTGGGTATTGCAGTTTGCTTTTGTTTGGTAGAAGTCCTTCGGGGAAGGGAGAGAGAAAGGGGGATGGTCGTGAACGCGATTTGGTTTTTTATCTTGCTTATCTGTAGTGTGTCTATGTCATTTTTGTCGGAATGGGTCTTGGCAGTCATGCGATCGCAGCTCGCCACGCAAATGACGCTTCCCGTTCCACTAATAAACGGATTCTTTTTTTTCTCCGACCTGATCTTTTCTTTAGGAATCGGATTATTGTCCTTTCTCGTTGTTCGAAAAGGAAGGATATGGAAAGACCTTCTGGTGTTCGCTCTTGGAGTGGGAATGCTAGTCCTGTCCATCGCCGGATTTTACCATTGGGTTTCGCCTACTTTGTGGGTGGAACCGGGAACGGCTCCTTTTCGGTTTGCCGTTTTTGCGCTCCTCATCGGATTGGTCGGGGTGTTTGTGCAGCTGCGAGCCCGGCGGAAGGGGCATGGGTCAAGCTAGCCGGGCCATTACCGACCAACCCCACATGTCCAGTTTGCTTTTGCATCGGACGCGGTGAACTTGCCGTGCCGCGACGGGTGTGGGTTTGTTTTGGCTGTTGGCCATGGGCTGCTCGAGCAGCTTGTTTGTTGGCAGTTGAAAACTGCAATTGGTGAGCACCACGCGTTTTCCGAAGGATTTGCTTACCGTATCAAACACCAGCATGGTCCTGGAGTACAACTCCTTTCTCTTGCTTCGAGGATGACAACGGTTGCTTATCTCGACAGCCAATATTCGATCATCGCAACAATCACGGCTCCCGATCCCAGGATCAGATTGAAGAGGTGGACCCGGGTGTTCGGGCGCATGTGCTTGCGTCGATCTTGAACAAACCCCACTAGGGCTAAAACAATGAGCGCAATACCGCTGAGCAGAAGAAGAACCATTTGAACATCCCTCCACTGTTCTTACTGAAGAAGCGCCAGTCTGTACGTGACAGGGGACTCTGAGGAAGTGAAGGATGTCTTTCTCAATAATGAGGAACATGCCGTGTCCAGAAAAGGTGTGGGGTGTGCAGGGGGAGTTCTGTGTCTCGCGTTCCCTCCCCATCTTGCTGGTTCCGGACCATAACGCGAACAAGGGTCGGAAGAAGGATGGTCACAGCGGACAAAACGCTGGTGACCAAATCGGGAAGGAGGTTGTGGACCCGCTTGGTTCAGTGGCTTGCTTTCGCCACGCTTCCGGTCGACCCCGCACGCTCATTCCGGGATGGAGGAGAGGTGTCCTAGAAAATGTGGGGAGGCGAGCAGAAAAACGCCCTTCCGGAGGCTTCGTGCCACCCGGAGGGGCGTTTGCTTTTGCATCGGTTGCGGCGAACCTTACCGCGCCGCGACGGGCGTGGGCTTGGTTTTGCTGTCGGCCATGGGCTGCTCGAGCAGCTTGTTCAGGCCGCCCACCCACAGCTCCTCGATCTTGGCCATCTCCTCGGCCGTCAGCGGCGGGCAGTCGACGGCTTGGGCGAACTCCTTGAGGTTCTCTTCGCTGGTGATGTTGGGCAGCACCGTCTTGACCGACGGGCGGGCCAGGGAGAAGAGGATGGCCGCCTGGCCGATCGTCCGCCCCGTGTCGGGCCCGTACAGGAACGACAGTTGGCGCACCGCCTCCAGCCCGGCTTCCATCCACTTCTGCGGGCGGTGGCTGCGGTGGTCGCTCTTGTCGAAGTGCTTGTTCGGGTCGTAGGTGCCGTCGAGGAGGCCCGAGGCGTGGGGCACGCGGACGATCAGGCTGACCTGTTTCTCCTCGGCCACGGGGAAGAAATCACGGGCCGGATCCTGTTCGAGGAGGTTGTTGATGATCTGCACCGAGGCCATGCCCGGCCGGTTAATCGCGGCGAGGCCTTCCTCGCGCCAGCCGATGTCAGGCCCGAGCGCCACGCCGTAGGCGCGGATCTTGCCTTCCTCCTTCAGCTTTTCGAGGGTTTCGAACACCGCGTCGTTCTGGATGACCTCCATGCGGCAGTTGTGCAGCTGGTAGAGGTCGATGTAATCGGTGTTCAGGCGACGGAGGCTGTTTTCGCAGGCCATGCGGATGAAGTCCGGGTCCCACCGCTGCGGCAGCTCGGAATGCCCCTTGCGCTCGCCGGGGTGGGAGTAGATGTCGTACCCAAACTTCGTGCCGATAACGATCTTGTCCCGCATGCCGGCAAAGGCTTCCGCCAGCATCGTCTCGCCGCGCCCCTGGCCGTAGACGTCGGCCGTGTCGAAGAAGGTGATGCCGTACTCCTCGTACGCCTCGCGCAGGAGCTTGAGGCCGAGCTTTTCGTCGGTGACGCCCCACCACTTGGTGGCCACCGACCAGACGCCGAAGCCGACTTCCGACACCTCGATGTCCGTTCCGTACAGCTTGCGGTATTTCACCGTCGTCACCTCGTTTGGCCAATGGGCTTTCGTTCCTCATTGTACCACAAGGCCGAGGTCGGATTCGAACGCCAGCCATGGCGATTTTGTGGCGGGTGGTGTACACTCCACATGAAGGCCTCTTAAGGAGACATGCAACAAAGAATGGCGGGTGGGGCGATGACGGATGTACGAATGGGTGAAACCGCTGCTCTTTCGGCTCGACCCGGAGACGGCCCACGAATGGACGGTGCGGGCCCTCGCCGCGGCGCAGCGTGTGCCCGGCGCGCTGGCGGCCCTGTCCCGCGCCTTTGCCGTGTCCGACACGCGCCTTTCGGTCAGGCGGTGGGGCCTGCGCTTTCCCAACCCGGTTGGCCTGGCGGCGGGCTTTGACAAGAACGCGGCCGTCTTTCCGGCGCTGGCCGCCCTGGGGTTTGGCTTTGTCGAGGTGGGGACGCTGACGCCCCGGCCGCAGCCGGGCAATCCCCGCCCGCGGCTGTTCCGCCTGCCGGAGGACGAGGCGGTGATCAACCGCATGGGCTTCAACAACCGCGGGGCGGAGGCGGCGGCCCGCTCCTTGGCGCGGCATGCGCGCACCGTTCCCATCGGCGTCAACATCGGCAAGAACAAAGACACCCCCAATGAGGCGGCCGTCGACGATTACCGCCGCTGCCTGCGCGCGCTGTATGCCCACGGGGACTACTTCGTCGTCAACGTCAGCTCGCCCAACACGCCGGGCCTCCGCGCCCTGCAGCACGCCGAGGCCCTCGCCCGCCTCCTCGAAGGGGTGCTGGACGAGGCGCGGGCCCTGGCGCGGGAGACCGGTGCGCCGCCCAAGCCCATCTTGGTGAAGCTGGCCCCCGACCTCGACGACGGGCTGATGCGGGAGATCGCCCGCGCCGCCCTCGACCAGGGCGTGGCCGGTTTTGTGGCCACGAACACGACCGTCGACCGCTCCGGGCTGAACAGCCGCGCCCACGCCCATGAGGCGGGGGGGCTGAGCGGCCGGCCCCTCGAGAAGCGGGCGACGGAAGCGGTGCGCCTCTTGTACCGCGCGACGGAGGGGCGGGTGCCGATCATCGGCGTAGGCGGCGTGTTTGACGGCGCCGGCGCCTACGCCAAGATCCGCGCCGGGGCCAGCCTGGTGCAGGTGTACACCGGCCTCATTTACCGCGGGCCGGCCATCGCCCGGCGCATCAACCGCGAGCTGCTCGCCCTGCTTCAGCGTGACGGCCTTTCGTCCCTCGAGGAAGCCGTCGGCGCCGATGCCTGAGGTTGCCGAGCGAGAACGCCGTTGACAGGTCCACGGAGCCGCGGATACCATGGAAGAAGGTTGAGTGATCGTTCAATGAATGGGGACAACAAGCGCAACCCCTTGACCCAACGCGAGCGCCACGCGCAGATGCGACGCCGGCAGCTGATCGACACCGCGCTCCGCCTGTTTGCCGAGCGGGGCCTGGAGAAGACGACGATCAAGGCCATCGCCGAGGCCGCCGGAGTGGCCCAGGGGCTCATCTATCACTATTTTCCCAGCAAAGAGGCGCTCTTTTTTGCCGTGCTGGACGAGCACGGCTTTTTGCCCCAACTGCGGGAGATCCTCGGCGCGCCGCACGACCGTCCGGTGCGGGAGGTGCTGGCGGAGATCGCCGTCCGGTATTACACACTGCTGCGGGAAAAGGAAGCGTTTCTCACCGTCGTAATGCGCGAAGCGCTGGTCAATCCCGGCGTGCAGGCGCGCCTCGAAAGGTTGACCCGCGAGGCGGTGGCGCTGCTCGTGCGCTATCTGGCCGCCCGCATCGCCGCCGGCGAGCTTCGTCCGCACCACCCCGAAGTGGTGGCGCTGATGCTCCTCTCCAGCGTGTTTATGCTGCACATTGGTGGCATGCCCGTTGAGCGGGTGTACGATTTGGTCGATGTGGTGCTGGAGGGAATTGTGGGCCAACGCGCCGAAACGCGATGAGGGTGGGCCGTTGGGGGACGGTTTTCTCATCTTCGTAAATTGAATGAGCGTTCAACCAATGTCTTGCTTGCGGTTTAGGCCTGGCTCGCCCAGAGGAGGGATTCTCGGTCATGTTCCTCACGCGGTTTTCGTTGCGCAATCCGGCTGCGCTCTTCATCCTTACGCTCCTCGTGGCCTTTGGGGGGATTTACGCCGGCGCGCAGCTGAAGATGGAGACGATGCCCGACGTGTCCATTCCGATTCTGTCGGTCATTTCCATTTACCCGGGCGCGTCTCCCGAAGATGTGGAAGAGCAGGTCAGCGTGCCGATCGAAAAGGCGGTGCGCGGCCTGGACGGCGTGAAAAACGTGTATGCGAACTCCGTTGAAGGCGTCTCCGTGGTGGTGCTGGAGTACGCCTTTAGCAAGGATCTTGACGAAGCGAAGCGGGAAGTGGAAGAGGCCCTCGCCAATGTGGCGCTGCCGGATGCGGTGAAACCCCCGTCCGTCTCGCGCCTCAGCTTTGGCTCGTTTCCCGTGGCCATCTTGACCGTGTCGATGCCGGCGGAGAAAGCCCACAAATTGGCCGCAACGGTGAACGAGTCCCTCGTTCCCGCACTGCGGAGCATCCCGGGCGTGGCGGCGGTCGAGGCATCGGGCCTGCCGCCCAAAACGGTGCTTATCCGGCTCAAGCCGGACAAACTGAAACAGTATGGCTTTACCGCGAGCCAGGTTGTGCAGCAACTGCAGGCGAACAACCTCACCTTCCCGGTGGGCAAGGCGAACTTGGGCGGCATCGATCATCCGATCCGCGTCGGGGACACCTTTGCCTCCCTCGACCAACTCAAGGCCCTCTACATCCCCATTTTCCCCAACCCGTCGGCGGCGATGGCGGAAGGGTTGAAGGGGGTGCAAGAAGGGTTCCATGCCCTGGGCGGCGCCGTTGGCCAACTTGGGCAGGGCATGGGCCAGCTGGCGCAGGGGGTGGGAACCCTTGGCCAATCGGTCGGGCTGTTGCAGGCGCAGGTGCAACTCTTGGCAACGCTCAACCAGGCGCAGGGGGCCCTTTTCGCGTTGCAGGAACAAGCGGGCAAACTGCAGCTGCAACTGGCCAATCCGGCGCTGTCCGATGCGGAGCGGCGCCAGCTGGAAGGCCAGCTCGCCCAGTTGCGACGGCAAATCGCGGTGCAGCAAGAAGTGGCCAAGCAGCTGGCGGCGAAAATCAATGCCCTGGCCCAACAAAACGCCGCGACGCTGAACCGGCTGGGCCGAGGAGCTGCCCCAGCCAACCGCATGCCGCCGTCCGTGGCGCCGCCTTCGCCGACGCGCGCTCAAATGACGACGCCCAAGACGCTCAAAGTGGTGCCCCTCGGCGACATTGCCGAGATCGGCTTTGCCGAGTCGGACGTGGAGTCGCTGACGCGGACCGACGCCAAGCCGTCGGTATTGCTGCAAATCTACAAGTCGCCGGATGCCAACACCGTGGCGGTCACCGACGCGGTGAAGGAGAAGATCGCCGAATGGAACGGGAACGGGGAGGGCCTGACGGTTGTCCCGTTCTTTAACGCGGGGGATCCGATCAAGGAATCGGTGTTCACGATGGTGAACAAGGCCTTCTTGGGCGCGCTGTTCACCGTGCTGGTGATCTACCTGTTCCTGCGGCATGCCCGTTCGACGCTGATCGCCGTCGTTTCCATCCCGCTGTCGGTGCTGATCGCCGCCATCCTGCTTCACCAGATGGGCATCACCGTCAACGTCATGACCCTCGGCGGTTTGACGGTGGCCATCGGGCGCGTGGTGGACGACAGCATCGTGGTCATTGAGAACATTTACCGCCGCCTGCGCCAGGCCGCGCCCCACGAGCGCAACGTCGCCCTGCTCCTCGACGCCACGCGCGAGGTGGCCGGTCCGATCACCTCATCGACATTGACGACAGTGGCCGTCTTTTTGCCCTTGGGCCTGGTGAGCGGGGTGATCGGCCGCATTTTCGAGCCCTTCGCCTATACCGTGGTGGTGGCGCTGCTGGCCTCCTTGCTTGTGGCCGTCACCGTGGTGCCGATGCTGGCCAAGAGCGTGATGCTTTCCTCGCGCGATGATCGTCCCCATCGGGAAAGCGCCCTTGCTGCCGCGTACCGGCGCGTGCTGGCCTGGTCGCTGGGGCACAAGGCCTTCGTCTTGTCGACGGCGTTCCTTCTGTTTCTGGCCAGCCTGGCCCTGATGCGCTTCGTCGATACGGCCTTCGTCCCATCCGGGAAAGAGAAGCTCCTCAGCGTGAAGCTGGACCTGCCGCCGGGGACCAACCTCCACCAGACCAGCGCGCGCTCGCTCGTCCTTGAACGGATGCTCCTTCGCGACCCCGATGTGGCGCGCGTGACGGCGATCATCGGGACCTCGTCGGAGGCTCGCAAGCGTTCGGCGGGACAGGAGAACAGCGGTCCGAACACGTCGCAAATCTTTGTCCAGCTCAAAGAGGAGGCCGACGTTGAGCAAGCCTTGGCCCGCGTTCGCCGGCAGATGGGCGCGCTGGCGAAGGCCAACGAGAAGATCGTCGTCAGGGAAGTCAACTTCAACGCGCCCATCCAGGGACAGGCGGAGGTGATCGTTTCCGGGCCGACTTTGGCGGCAATCAAGCCCGTAGCCGAGGCGATCATGAAGAAGATGGCGGCCATTCCCGAGCTGGTCAACGTGACAAGCAACCTGCAGGAGGCCAAACCCGAGATTGTCGTGACCGTCGATCCGAAAAAGGCGGCCCAGTACGGCCTGTCCGAGGCCCAGATGGCCGGGGCCATCCAGGAGGTTGTCACGCCGCGCGAGGCGGGAGAGGTCACCATCGGGGGCGTCCGCTATGCCTTGCGCGTGCAGACCGGGGATGAGCCGCCCGCCTCGGTCGACGCGTTGCGCAATCTGTCCATCTCGACGCCGACCGGGCGCGAGGTGCGCGTCGGCGAGGTGGCCCAGGTGGCGGTGAAGCCGGGGCCGGTGGCGCTGCTGCGCCTGAACGGCGAGCCGTATGTCAGCGTCAAGGCGGACATCACCACCCAGGCCACCGGGTCGGTATTGGCCACCTTGCAGCGGGAACTGGCGACGCTGTCCTTGCCGCAGGGCGTTCAGGTGAAAATGGGCGGGGAGAGCCAGCAGCAGAAGGAAGCCTTTTCCCAGCTGGGCGTGGCCATGGTCGTTGCCGTCGGCGCGGTTTACTTTGTGATGGTGGTCACCTTCGGCGAGCTGCTCGCTCCGTTTGCCATCCTGTTCTCCTTGCCCTTTGCCGTGACCGGCGGGCTGCTCGGGCTGTTCTTGACCGGCCAGCCCCTCAGCGTGTCGGCGATGATCGGCGCACTGATGCTCATCGGGATCGTCGTCACCAACGCCATCGTGCTGATCGACCGCGTTAAGAAGAACGAGGCCGCCGGCATGGCGACGCGCGAGGCGCTGCTGGAGGCCGGGAGCACGCGGCTACGGCCCATCCTGATGACGGCCATCGCGACCGTGCTGGCGATGAGTCCCCTGGCCCTCGGGCTGGAAGGCTCAGCCCTCATTTCCCAGGGCCTGGCCGTGGTCGTGATCGGCGGGCTGACGACGTCGACGCTGCTGACGCTCGTCGTCGTGCCGCTCATGTACGACGCCTTGATGCGCATCCGGAGTCGGGTGCGGCGGAACGTGGCCGTTGGTGTGCGGGGGTAACGCGCGCAAACGAAACCCTTTCCCACTCGGCCAGAAGGGGCCAGCATGTGCGCACAAAGTAGATCCAGGTGATGAGTGTGGCCGCGGCGGCCATGGCAAACGGCGCCGTGGCCATTTTGTCGGAAAGGGCTTCTCCCGTGGCCCATGCGCCGGCAGATGCGCCAAAGTTGCGCGCGATGTTGCGCAACCCGGCCACAAGGTCGCGCTGGGCGTCGGGAACGGCCTGTAGGATTTGCCCGTCGGTGACGTTGGCCAGGAGCGTGAACAGGCCACCCCGCAGCAGGAAGAGCAGCACGAATACCGGCGCGGGCAGGGCGATGGCCAGCATGGCGGATAGGGCCGTATTGAGGACAAACAAGCCGGTGGCGGTCCGACGCGTTCCCCACCGCTCGATCAGGGAAGGAGCCAGAAGCGAGAAGAGGGAGGCGGCCACGGCATGGACGGCCAAAAGGGCCGCCGTATCGGCGTCGTTCCATCCGAGCGCAGCGCTCACGATGAGGTTGGCGAACGGGGTAACCAGGGCATACGACAGGCCGCCGAGGGCCGCAAAGCCGGTAAAGGCCCACACCGAGCGCGACGGCGGGAAGGAGCGGAAGATCCCGTTTTCGTCACCCTCATCGCGGTGTGGATCGGCGGGAAGGAGGAGAAAGCGCGTCAGCGTGCACAGGGCCAACGCGCCGGCGGCGCCCCACAGCGCAGCCTGGTACGGCGTGCTGCCCGGCAGCGCACCGGTCAGCGCGCCGCCGAGGTAGGTGCCGAGGGCGGTGAAGGGGGTAAAGACGACGAACATCATGCTGAACGCGCGCAGGCGCGCACGGCTGTCGGCACAGTAGGCGTACAGCAGCGGAATTTCCGCGGTAAGCAAAAAGGCCAGGCCGATCCCGTAAACGGCTTGGGCCAGGGCGATGGGGAGCAGTTCCCGCGCGGCGGCCGTGGCGGCGGTTCCCCCGCTCATCAGCGCGAGGCCGACGATCAGGACCGCGCGGCGTCCCCAACGACGGCACAGCCCAATCGCCGGGAGGGATGCGGCGCCCATCACCAGCGTGGAAAGCGAGGTGATGCGCCCGATGGTCGCTTCGTCGAGGCCGAGAGCCAAAAGGTGCAGGTTCAGCACCATGGCGATCAAGCCGAACCCGAGGCCCAGGAGCGGCTCGCTCAGCAAAAAGCGCCGCACGCCGGCGGGAAGGGACGCGCAGCTGCGCAAGTAGGCGCGCACGGTTGCGACTCCTTTCACAACGCGATTGAGGCACATCGCGAACAAAGCATACCACACCCTTCCACTTTTGGGTAGACGCGAGGGCAAGCGATTGGCATAAACGCGGAGGATTCTGCCATCCTATAAACTGTTGGCGCGCGGAACTTCCGCGCGCCGCATCCCAAAGGGGAAAGGGAGGATCTCAATGCCGCAGCAAAACCAACAGCAACAACAGCAGCAGCTGCAGCAGTTGCAGCAAGCCGTCCAGCAGGCGCAGCAGGCGGTTGAGCAGGCGCAAGCCACCGCCAATCCGCAGCAAAAGCAACAGCAACTGCAGCAGGCCGAGCAGCAGCTCGCGCAAGTCACCCAACAGCTGCAGCAGGCCCAGCAAAGCCTGAGCGCGCAGCAGGTGCAGCCCCTTCAACAGCAGCTGGCGCAAGTGCAGCAGCAATTGCAGCAGCTGCAGGCCCAGCAAATGCAATAAAAGGAAAAAGGAAAGTCGCCGTCGGGCGGCTTTCCTTTTTATTTTTATTTCTCTTCCTTGTCCTTGGACGAAATGACGCGGAACTGGCCGCGCCGGTAATAAGGACCAAAAAGGGTGGCTTGCCGCGCCCGCGGATAGCGCTCTTCCAGGCGGGCGAACAGGAGGTCCGTCCACACCTTGGCCATCACGTGGAGGCGTTCGGCATAATCTTCGTAGCGGGCGGCCCCTTCTTCGCCGTACGCGTCGAGGTACTCGCCGACCGGCGTCTGCAGGTTGGCGCGAAAGGAAAAGGATTGCTGAATGGCGCGGAAGGCCTCCTCGTCCATGGCGAGAATCGGCTCAGCGATCACCTCTTCCAACGTCTGCAGCGCGGCGAGGAAGAACTCGTTCTTGGCCCCTTCCCAAAACGCTTCGCCTTGGGCGGGGTTGATGCGCTCCCACCAGTCGTCTTCGTGGTAGTCGAACAGGGCGTCGAGAATGTAGTTTTCGATTCGCTCTTGCGGCGTGTCGCCGAAGTCGTCAGGCCGTTCCTCAATCTGTTGGAGAACGTCGGGCCAGAAGCGATAGGTGACGCGCAGCTTGCGCAGCATCTCCCAGAACGACGCGATCATCCACTCTTCCAGGGGCAGCACGGCCGACACCTCCCTCCTCAGTATAGCGAAACGGTGCGCGGTTAGCAGGAGATTTCCGGCTGGCGTCGAAATCCACCCGTACCGGAGATCTTCGCTGCCTTTACAGCAGAAGCAAAAGGAGGCGTTTCCGTGCATCCGACCTCGCTGGAAATGCGCGTGCGCCGCTTTGCCGAACGCGTGCGCACGATCAAACACGTCGAACAGGCCCTTGCCTTGCTCAATTGGGACGCGCAAACGATGCTGCCCAAAAAGGGCGTGGAAGCCCGCTCCCAGGTGATTGGCACGCTCACGGAGCAGCGGGTGCGCCTGCTGCTCGACCCGCAGTTGGCCGAGGACGTGGCCGCGTTGACGGAACCGGAGGCGGCGGCGCAGCTCGACGAGCCGACGCGCGAGGCCGTGCGCCTGGTGAAGCGCGAGATCGAGCGGCGCCGGGCGGTTCCGCTCGAGTTGCAGCGCGCCTTTGCCGAGCTGACCACCGAGGCGGAGGCGGTCTGGGCCGAAGCGCGCAAAGCCGACGACTTTGCGCGGTTTTCGCCCTACCTCGAGCGGATCGTGGCGACGGTGCGCACCTTTGCCGACTGCTGGGGCTATGAAGGCCACCCGTACGACGCGCTGCTCGACGATTATGAACCCGGCATGACCGTGGCCAAGCTGGACGCGCTGTTTCGCGAGCTTCGCCCGCCCCTTGAGGCGCTGCTTGACCGCGTGCGCGAGGCGGGACCGGTTGACGCCGCCTTCCTGCGCCGCGCGTTTCCCCTGGATCGGCAGCGCGCCTTCGTCGAGCGCGTGCTGGTCGACATCGGATACGATTTTGACGGCGGCCGCCTCGACGTCAGCGCCCACCCCTTCTGCACGGGCATTCACCCCGGCGACGTGCGCATCACCACCCGGTACAATCCGCACGATTTTGTCGACGCCTTCTTCAGCGCCCTGCACGAGGGCGGCCATGCCTTGTACGAGCAGCAGTTGCCGGCGGAGTGGGCCGATACGCCCCTCGGGGAAGGCGCCTCGATGGGCATTCACGAGTCGCAGTCGCGCTTTTGGGACACCTTCATCGGCCTCAGCCGACCGTTTTGGGAGCGGTATTATCCGGAAGCTGTCGATAAGTTCCCGGAAGTGCTCGGCGACGTTTCCTTCTCGGCTTTTTACCGGGCGATCAACCGGATCGAGCCGTCGCTCATCCGCGTCGACGCCGATCCGCTTACCTACCAATTCCACATTTTCTTGCGGTACGAGCTGGAGAAACAGCTCGTCGCCGGCGAGTTGGCCGTCGCCGACCTGCCCGCGGCATGGCGCGAGCGGATGCGGGCGTACCTGGGCATTGCGCCGGAAACCGATGCCGACGGGGTGCTGCAGGATGTACACTGGTCGGCCGGCCTCTTCGGCTATTTTCCCACGTACACCCTGGGCAATCTCTACGCCGCCCAGCTGCATGCCGCGATGCACCGTGACCTCGACGACATGGACGCGCGGGTGCGCGAGGGAGACTTCGCCCCCATCCGCGCCTGGTTGGCCGATCGCGTGCATCGGCACGGCCGACGCCATTCGCCCGAGGCGCTCATCGCCCAGGCCACGGGCGAGCCGCCGACGGCACGGCCTTTTATTGCCTTCCTGGAGGAGAAGGTCCGCGATGTCTACGGCCTCTGATCGCACCGATTCCACTGGTCGAAGGAGGAGAGAACATGTCGACCAAAGTCTTCGCCGCCTTCTTGCCCATGCGCGATGCGGAGAAAAGCGCGGCCCTCAGGCCGCAGCATTTGGCCTACCTGGAGGCGCTGGAGCGGGAGGGGAAGATTTTGGCCCGCGGCCCCTTCGCCGACGGGTCAGGCGGCCTTGTCCTCTACCTGGCGGCATCGCTGGAGGAGGCGAAACAATTGGCCGAGGGCGACCCGTACGTCGTGCATGGCGCGCGGGGGCTTGCGCTGCACGAGTGGAAGGTGACGGGCCAGCTGGTGGAACGGTAAGGAAAACCGGCCGCAGGCCCAGCCGCTTGCTGGCCTTGTGCGGTTGCGGGAGCTTGCCCGACGAGGCGGGAGGAGGGGTTGGCCAAGGTGGAAAAGCGGTTTACCGTGGAAGAGGCGAACGCGCTCATCCCGTGGTTGCGGCCGCAGCTCGAGCAGCTTCAGCGGCTCAAAGGCGAATACGAGGACAAATGGCTGCAATTGCAGCGGCTGCGCCGGGCTGTCGCCCAGCACGGGGCCAAAGAGAAGGATCCCTTTTTTCAGCACGAAGCGGAGCTCGACTTTCTCCACATTCAAGCCCGCGCCATCCTCGAGCGCATTCACCGAACTGGGGCGTTGGTGAAGGACATCGATTGGGGACTGGTGGACTTTCCGGCCATTGTCAACGGGGAGACGGTGTTTCTCTGCTGGCGGTTGGGCGAGGACCGCGTTCGCTTCTACCACGGCCTCCACGACGGCTTTCTGGGCCGCAGGCCCCTTGATCCGGAGGACGAAGGCGAGGGGTAAAACCGCCGCCTTGCGCGCACACGATCTGTTGGCGAGTGCCGGCAATGCACAACCCGACGGCGGCGCCTCCGTCAAAACCGGCTAACCCAATTCCGCACCCCATCGGCATGCCGGCTCATACCGTGGTGGTAGGGTCGGTTTTTCGTAAGAAGAAGCCGGCGCAGCTGAGAGGGGGAATTTGCCGTGGTCGATTCGTTTCGCCCGCCTTCCATCGCCGCGGGGTTGGAGCGGCTCATCGCGTGGAGCCGGGATGTGGAGCGCGCCCTTCGGCAGGAGGGGAAGGGTGTGTCCCCAACCGTGGAAGCCGGAATCGACGCCCTGCGCGCGTTGCGCCGGCGGGCGCGGGCCTTGCTGCCCCATGCCGTCGCCGGCGAGCAAGCCGTGCACGAGCTGTTCCTTCACGCGCGGCGCGTGGGGGAGCAGGTGGCGCAACTGGGCATTGCCGGGGCGGTTCCGGTGGCCGGCGAGGTGGGATTGCCCCGCCCCGTGCCGATCGGCGGCCACACGCTGCCTCCGCTGCCGTATCCGTATGACGCGCTAGAGCCGTACATCGACGAGGAGACGATGCGCATTCACCACGATCGGCTCCATCGCGGTTATGTGGAGGGGCTTAACGAGGCGGAGCGGGAACTGGCCCGGGCGCGCCAAACCGGGGATTTTTCCTTGGTCAAGCATTGGGAAGGGCAACTCGCCTTCAACGGCGCCGGGCACTACCTGCACACCCTTTTCTGGAACGTGATGACGCCCGACGGCGGCGGTCCGCCGACCGGGGCCATCGCCCGTGAGATCGCCCGCACCTTTGGCAGCTTTGACGCCTTTCGCGACCAGTTTTCCGCCGCCGCGGAAAAGGTCGAGGGGCCGGGGTGGGCGCTGCTCGTCTGGTCGCCGCGCGCCCATCGCGTGGAAATCCTGCAAGCGGAGAAACACCAGAACCTGTCCCAGCAAGACCAGATTCCGCTGCTGGCCCTCGACGTGTGGGAGCATGCCTATTTCCTCAAGTACCACAATCGCCGCCGGGACTACATCGCAGCATGGTGGCACGTGGTCAATTGGGACGAGGTGAACCGTCGCTTCGCGCTGGCGCGGCGCGTTCTGTGGGTGCCCTATTAGCCCGTCCCGCTCGCGGGCGGCCGGCGCCACGCAGGCATTAGGACGCCGGCGGCTGGGGTGTCGGTGTGGGGGGACCGTATTTCCCGTACGTGGCGTCAATGTGCTGCCGGATTTCCCTTACCGACTTCCCGCTTTCGGCCATGTGCGCCGCCTCCGCGGCGATGCGCAGGCAGATGTCGCAGCGGGTGGCGTGGTCGTCCCACACCACCGAGCCGTCCGGCCGAATCTCGTGGATGAAGCAGTCGCGGTTGCTCCGATGGCCGGCCGAGGGCCCGCATCCGCAGGTGCAGGGGATCCACTTCAGCACGTCGGCATGCTGGCCCGCCAAGCGGTACGTCTCCTGTATCGGCTCAGGCTTGTCGCGCAAAAAGGACGGCAGGTCGTCGATCGAGGCCGTCACCTCGCGCAGGTCGCCGTTGGGCGCCGTGTGGACGGCGTGGTTGGCGGTCTCGTCGGATCCGGCGCCGCTGGAACAGCCGGTCAGAAGGGCGCCGAGGAGCAGACCCAGGACCAAGAGCCGTTTCCGGCGGGTTTGTCGCGTCATGGCCACATGTTGCCTCCTCTTTGTTGCGGCATGGATCGCTTGAAGCCATTATACCAAACGAAACGCCGAGCGGGACCGTTCCCGCCCGGCGTTTCGCGTGGAGTGGGATCCCCGGCTTATTCGATGTTCACCCACACCGCTTTGACTTCCGTGTACAGGTCCAGGGCGTAATGGCCCATTTCGCGGCCGAAGCCCGACTGCTTGTAGCCGCCAAAGGGCACGTTGGCGTCAAAGACGTTGTAGCAGTTGACCCACACCGTGCCGGCTTGCAGCGCGTGCGCAACGCGGTGGGCCTTGCGCAGGTCGGTCGTCCACACGCCGGCGGCCAGCCCGTATTCGGTATCGTTGGCCCGGCGGATGACGTCGGCAATCTGCTCCTCGTCGTCGAAGGGCATCGCCGCGACGACGGGCCCGAAAATCTCTTCCTTGGCGATGGTCATGCGGTCGTGGACATCGGCGAACACCGTCGGCGGCACGAAGTAGCCGGGACCGGGCTTGGGCTCGCCGCCGACCAGCGGTTTGGCGCCCTCTTCTTTGCCCTTGTTCAGGTAGCCGGTGACGCGCTCAAATTGCTCCTCAGACACGAGGGGCCCGATTTCCGTCGTCTCGTCAAGGCCCGGGCCTTGCTTCAGCTTGGACGCGTAGTCGGTGAGGTCAGACAGGAAGTTGTCGTACACCTTCTTGTGCACGAAGAGGCGCGATCCGGCGCTGCACACCTGCCCCTGGTTGAAGAAGATGCCGTGCAGGGCGCCCTTCACCGCGCGGTTGAAGTCGGCGTCGGGGAAGACGATGTTCGGCGACTTGCCGCCCAGCTCGAGGGAGACGCGCTTCAGGTTCCCGGCCGCCTCGCGCATGATGATCTTGCCTACTTCCGTCGATCCGGTAAAGGCGACCTTGCGGATGCGCGGATGGCGAACGATGGCGGCGCCCGCCGTCGGCCCGAACCCGGAGAGGATGTTGACCACGCCATCGGGGAAACCGGCTTCCTGGATCAGCTCGGCCAGGTACAGGGCGGACAGGGGCGTCTGTTCCGCCGTCTTCAGCACGACGACGTTGCCCGTGGCCAGGGCCGCCCCGAGCTTCCACGCCGCCATGAGGAGCGGGAAGTTCCACGGGATGATCTGCCCGACGACCCCGATGGGCTCGCGGCGGGTGTACGTGAAGAGATACGGGCTTACCGAGTTGGACAGCGTGTCGCCGGTGATCTTGGTGGCCCATCCGGCGTAATAGCGGAAGTGGTCGATCACCAGCGGCAGGTCGGCCTTGCGCGTTTCACGGATCGGTTTGCCGTTGTCCAGCGTTTCGAGCTGGGCAAGCGGCTCCTGATTTTCTTCAATGAGGTCGGCCAGCTTCCAGAGCAGGCGGCCCCGTTCGCTGGGGGAGATCTTCGACCACGGCCCCTCCAGGGCGCGCTCGGCAGCTTCTACGGCGCGGTCGACGTCGGGGGCGTCAGCCTCGTAGACCTCAACGAGGACTTCGCCGTTGGCTGGGTTGATGCTCGGGAATGTTTTTCCGGACACCGACTCGACAAACTTCCCGCCGATGAACAGCTTCTTCGGACCGTCGGCTAAAAACGCTTTCACCTTCGGATGCAGTTCGACCGGAGAAGAGGACGTGGTCACGGACATGGCCATACCTCCTTGAACGGAATAGGATCGGGGTTGGAGGAACGCCACCGGCGTTTAGCATTCCCCTCGCCTTGGATCGTTAAGCAATACGTGTGCCAAAGTTGTGCGCGAGAGGGGGCGTACGACGGTGACGGCACGGGTGGAGGGAAGATTCGCGACGAGCGGGTGCCCGGCAGACCGGTTTGGCGGGTGTGGCACACTGTCTCAATCTGCGACACCTGTCGCAAAAAGCGACACCGTTGTGTTCAGAATGTTTGCTATAATACGAGTGCAGACCGATCATCCCCTAAGGAGGGAGGGGCGATGCACAACCTCCAGGCTTCCTGGCAGCGAAGCCGTCGGTTTGGCGTGCATCCCGAGCGGGTTGAACCGGTCTTGCTTTCCGAAGCGGAGCTCCGCCGTCGGCGCGACGCCCAGCGCGAATTTTTGCGCGAAGCCGAAGGGTGGCTCCACCAACTGTACGGTTGGGTCAAACAGTGGGGGGCCATGGTGCTGGCGGCCGATGCGAACGGGGTGATCCTCGACGGCAAGGGCGATCCCGTGTTCACGAAAGACGCATCCCGCGTGCACCTGGCCAGCGGTTCCGATTGGAGCGAGCCGGTGAAGGGCACAAACGCCATCGGCACGGCGCTGGCCGAAAAGCGGGCCGTGGCCGTTGTCGGCGACGAGCATTACTGCAAGGAAAACTGGTTTTTGTGCTGCGCCGCGTCGCCCGTCTTTGCCCCGGACGGTTCGCTGGCCGGGGTTCTCGATGTCAGCGGGTACGCCGGGGCCTACCATCCGTCCGTGCTCACGTTGGTTGACCTGACCGCGCAGGCCGTGGAGGAGGCGTTGGTGCGCCGGCGGGCGAATCGGCACCTGCTCCTGCGCCTCGCGTCCGACGCCCCCGCCTGGCAAGCCGTGGTGGCCGTCGACCCGGACGGGCGCATCGCATGGGGCACGCGCGGCGCGTATGCCGGTCCGTTGGGTCGCGTGGCGGGCCGGTTGTGGGAAACGGTCTTCGCCGTTCCCCTCGACGACGTGGTGAGAGGCTCCCGCCATGCGCGGGTTGTGGTCAACGGCGGGGACGCGCGCGACGTTTGGTGCGAGGTCCTGGACGATCGCCGTCCGCGGGCCGTTGGGATTTCGCATCCCGCGTCCCTGCCCGCAACCCCGGAATCGGGCAGGGCGGAAGGCGAAAGGGACGCGCCGCCGAAGGATGGGGGGCTGGCTGGGGCTTCGGCGCCTTCTTCCCCGCCGCGGCGAACGGGGGCGAGCGGTGCGGCGCGCCGCGTGGCGTGGGCCGCACGCTACACCTTTGACGACCTGATCGGATCCGATCCCGCTTTCCTGAAAGCGCTTGCGGTTGCGCGCAAAGCGGCGCGCACCGATGAACCGGTTTTGCTTTTGGGGGAAACGGGAACGGGCAAAGAGATGTTGGCCCACGCCATCCATCGGGCCAGCCCGCGCGCCGATGGGCCTTTTGTCCCCGTTAATTGCGGCGCGATTCCGGACAACCTGCGGGAAAGCGAATGGTTTGGGTACGAGAAGGGGGCCTTTACCGGAGCCAACCCGCAGGGACAGCCTGGAAAGTTCGAACTCGCCAGCGGGGGGACGCTGTTTCTGGATGAAATTGGCGACATGCCCCTCGAGGCGCAAGGGGTGCTGCTCCGCGTGTTGCAGGAGCGGCAGGTGGTGCGACTCGGGGGACGCGCCCCGATCGCCGTCGATGTGCGCATCATCGCGGCCACCCACCGTGACCTGTGGGCCGAGGTCAAGGCGGGGCGGTTTCGGGCCGACTTGTTCTACCGCTTGCAGGGCGTGGTGATCACGCTTCCGCCGCTTCGCCAGCGGAGCGACCGCGTGGAGCTGGCCGAACGGCTTTTGGCCGGCATCGCCGCCGAGCGGGGCTTGTCTTCCCTTTCCCTGACCGACGCCGCCCGCTCGCTGATTGTGGCCCACCCCTGGCCGGGGAACGTTCGCCAGCTCTATGCTGCGCTGCGCCAGGCGGCCTGGGAAGCCGAACAGGGCTGGGTAGACGCCGGTCATTTTCCGGAGTGGGTGTGGCGCGAACTGGCCAGCGAAGGGAGCGTCGAGGCGGCCGCGGCTGCGGAAGGCGAAGGGAAAGGCCCGCAGGCCGGTTCGTTTTCCGCCCCGTTGGCCTCGGTTGTTCAGCCGGCGCTCCCCCTTGCGACGCTGGAACGGGATGCCCTGTTGCGCGCCCTGCAAGCGGCGGGCGGCAACAAGCGCAAGGCGGCCGAACTCCTCGGCATCAGCCGCAGCACGCTCTACCGCAAGCTGCGAGCCTTCGGTTTTTCGATCTAAAGCCAACACGTTGACGGGAGAGCCGCTCCATGCGCACAATCGGAAATAGATGTTTGGGACGAAACCGATAAGGCAATCCGTGTCGAAAAACCGAGTGGGGAGGAATCACGCGTGGAGCAAGCTCTCGCCATTGCCAAAGCGAATCTGTTGTCGCCATTGGTGTTGTTTTTTGTGCTGGGGATTTTGGCCGTGCTGGTCAACTCCGATCTGCGGGTCCCCGAAGCCCTGTACAACGGGTACACGATGATTATCCTGCTCACCATCGGGATCAAGGGCGGGGCGGAGTTGGCCCATGCGCCTTTGGGGACGGTCCTGCCCATCCTGGCGGCGGCCCTGGGCTTAAGCGCGTTGATGGTCGTGCTGGCGTATGCGGTCCTTCGGCGTCTCTACCGTTTTGGCCCCGACAACGCGGCGGCCATTGCCGCCCATTACGGTTCGGTGAGCGCCGTCACCTTTGCTGCGGCCACCAGCTTCCTGCAGGCACAGGGCATTGCCTACGAGCGCTACCTGTCCATCGTGCTGGCGGTATTGGAATCGCCCGCCATCCTGCTCGGCATCCTGTTGTACAAGTGGAGCACGCACAACGGGTCGGGAATCCGGTTGGGCGGGATCATCAAGGAGGCGGTGTTTGGCAAAAGCATTTTTCTCCTGTTGGGCGGCATTGTGATCGGCATGATCTCGAATGAAAACGGCATTCAAGGGATCAAGCCGCTTTTTGGCGACCTGTTTTATGGCCTTTTGTGCATCTTCCTTCTCCACATGGGCATGGTTTCGTGCCAAAACTTGCGGCGCCTCGAGGGGTTTCACCCGCTGCGGTTTTCCTTTGCGTTTGTGTTCCCGGTCATCGGGGGTACGCTGGGCGTTTTCGTGGGCAAGATGCTCGGCATGTCGTTGGGCGGCGCCACCCTGCTCGGGGTGCTGACGGCCAGCGCCTCGTACATTGCCGCGCCGGCTGCCATTTCCCAGGCCATTCCCAGCGCCAATCCCGGGTTGTACCTGTCGGCCAGCATCGGCTTTACGCTTCCTTTTAATCTGATTGTCGGGATTCCCACCTATTTCTGGATGGCCAACGTGTTGTAACGGCTGCCGATGTCAGCAGGGGAGGATCGTTCAATGGCGTTGCCTACCTTGTTTGTGGCCCACGGCGCGCCGACGCTTGCCGTGGAGGACAGCGCGTACGCCCGCTTTCTTCGGCGGCTCGGCGAGGAGCTGGAGCGCCCGCGCGCCCTTGTCGTGTTGACCGCCCACTGGCTGCACCCGACGCAGCAGGTGAGCGGGGCGGCGCAGCACCGTCTGCTTTACGACTTTTTCGGATTTCCCGAGGAGCTGTATCGGCTGACGTACCCCGCAAAGGGCGATCCCGAACTTGCGCGGGCGATCGCGAACCGCCTCGCCCAGGAAGGGATCCCCTGTTCCCTCGACGCCGAGCGGGGATTGGACCATGGCGTGTGGGTACCCCTTTCCCTCCTGTATCCTCGAGCGGACATTCCCGTTGTGGCTCTGTCGGTCAACCCGAGCCTGCCGCCCGAGGTGCAGTACCGCATTGGGCGGGCGCTCGCCTTCCTGCGCGCCGAGGGCGTGCTGGTCATCGGCAGCGGGGGCACGGTGCACAACCTGCGCGCCCTCGACTGGGCGGCGGCGGAGGCCGAGGCGTGGGCCGTGCAGTTTGACGACTGGCTGGCGGGAACGCTTTCGGCATGGGATTTGCCGTCCCTCTTTCGCTACAAGGAGCTGGCCCCGCACGCGGAACGGGCGGTGCCGACCATGGAACATTTCGTTCCGTTGCTTGTGGCGATGGGGGCGGCGGATGACGCCCGGCGGGCCGTACGCCTGTACCAGACTTACACGTACGGTTCGCTCAGCCTGAACTGCTGGCGGTTTGGGTGAGAAGAGGCGGATGGCAACGGCCGCTCGGTGCTTGCCGGGCGGCTTTTTGCTTGCGGAACGTTTGTGAACGTTATGAATTTCACAAGCGCGAAATGTTAAGGTATTGTTAAGGGATCGTTAAGTCTTCGTTGATCCCGTTTTGCTGTGGCCTGTTTTCCTACTATCATAGAAGGGGTGAACAAGCTTTCGTGTGGGAGGAATGAACCTTGTTCTTCAACCGATCGAAAGACGAGCTGTTCTACCAGACGCTGATCGACGCGGCGGCCAACATCGTCGAGGCCGTGCGGCTGTTTAAAGAGAACGTCGAAACGCTCCGCGAGAAGGAAGCCTATGCGGAGCGGCTGAAGGAGCTGGAGTCGAAGGGTGACCAGTATACCCACTTGCTCATCAGGGAGCTCAACCAGACGTTCATGACGCCCCTCGACCGCGAGGACATCTATCAACTGGCGGTGAAGCTGGACGACGTGCTGGACGGCGTGGAAGCCTGTGCGTCACGCTTTGTCTACTTCCGCGTGGAAAAGACGACACCGTACCTGCTTGAGTTTGCCAACGTGTTGGAACAGTCGGCGACCTACCTCCACGAGGCGTTCGTGGCCTTGAAGAAGCGCGATTACGCGGCGATTCGCAAGATCAGCGTGGAGCTCAACCTCCTGGAAAACGAGGGCGACCGGCTGATGCGGGAAGGGGTGGGGAGCCTGTTCGACGGCACGACCGACCCGATCGAGCTGATCAAGATGAAGGAGATCTACGAAAAGCTGGAGGGCATCACCGACATCGTCGAGGATGTCGCAGACGTCCTGGAAAGCGTGGTCATGAAGTATGCTTGATCCGATGGTCTTGCTCGTTCTGGTCGTCGTGCTGGCCCTCCTCTTCGACTTCACGAACGGCTGGAACGATTCGGCCAACGCCATTGCCACGGTGGTGGGCACCCGCACCTTGACGCCCATGAAGGCCGTCATCCTGGCGGCTGTGCTCAACCTGGCCGGAGCGTTTTTCTCCACGGCGGTGGCGAAGGCCATCGGCAAGGACATTGTGGATCCCAACGGTGTGACGCAGCTGGTCATCGTGGCCACGCTGATCGGGGCGACGCTGTGGAACGCGGTAATGACGCTGCTTGGGCTGCCGATCAGCGCGTCGCATGCCCTCATCGGTTCGCTCATTGGTGCGGCGGTGTCCTACAGCGGCGTTGACGTGTTGCAGACGAAGGGGTTGACCAAGATTTTCCTGGCCATGATCCTGTCGCCCCTTCTCGGCGGGTTGCTGGCGTATGGTTTCATGAAACTGATCAAACACCTGTTTGCCAACGTCAGCCCGTCGCGGGTGAAGCGCATCTTCCGACCGCTGCAGATCTTCTCGGCCTCGTTCATGGCCTTCAGCCACGGGACGTCGGACGCTCAGAAAGCGATGGGCATCATCACCCTGGCCCTGGTGGCGGGCGGCGTGCAGGATTCCCTTGAGGTGCCCTTCTGGGTCATCCTGGCCGCCGGGTTGGCCATGGCTGCGGGTACGGCCGCGGGCGGCTGGCGTGTCATCAAGACGATGGGCGTGCGGCTGAGCCGCCTGGAGACGCCCCACGGGTTTGCCGCCGAGACGGCGGCGGCGCTGCTGTTGACCACGGTGGCCAAAATCGGCATTCCCGTCAGCACAACGCACACCATCACGGGGGCCATTGTCGGCGTGGGGGCAGCCGAGCGCCTGCGCAGCGTGCGATGGGGCATTGCCGGGAAGATCCTGTACGCGTGGATTTTCACCCTGCCGTGCACGGCGCTGGTCAGCTTTTTGGTGTACAAGGTGCTGAGCGTGCTGGAGTGAGACGCCTTCCGGTACAGAGGGACGCGGTCCCTCTTTCTTTTTTTTCTTGCCGGTGGTTGCAAAGGTGTTCCGGTCCTGGACGCGAATGGTATAATAGAGAAAAAAACGGGAACGGAGGTTCGCCTGTGTCCCTGCGGCTGCTCATTGGACGCGCGGGAAGCGGCAAAACCCATTGGTGCTTGGACGAGATTCGCCAGCGGCTGGAGGCCGATCCGGGCGGGCCACCGCTTTTTTACGTCGTTCCGGAGGCGATGACCTTTCAGGCCGAACGGGCACTGGCGTCGCTGCCCGGCCTCGGCGGGTTTGCCCGCGCGCGAGTGGTGAGCTTTTCCCGTCTGGCGCAGGCGATCCTGCAGGAGGTGGGCGGCTCGGCGCGCCCGCGGCTGGATGGCACGGGGCTGGCCCTGGCCGTGCGCCGGGCGATGGAAGCGTGCCGCGACGCCCTCGGGCCGCTGGGGCGGCTGGCCGATTCCCCCGCGCTGGTGGTGCGGTTGGCTGCTTTGTACCGCGAATGCCGCCGCTGCGGCGTCACGCCGGAGCGGCTGGCGCGGGAAGCGCAGGCGCTGCGGGCCGGCGGCGATGGGGAGGCGGCGCGCCTGGCCGGCAAGCTGGACGCGCTGGCGCGCCTGTTTGAGGAAGTGGAACGGCTGTTGGGCGAGCGGTACGCGCTGCCGGAAGACGCCCTGTGGCGGTGCGCCCGCCACCTGGAGAAGGCTTCCGTGGTGCGCGACGCGGAGGTGTGGGTGGACGGCTTCGCTGCCTTTGCCCCCCATGAATGGGCCATCCTGGAGGGGCTCATCGCGCACAGCCGCGGCGTGACGGTGGCGCTGTGCCTGGATCCTCGCATGTTGGATGGCGAGGAAGAGGTGGACGGGCTGGACGTCTTCGCTCCGGTGCGCGAGACGGCGGACGCCCTGCGCGAGCTGGCGAAGCGGCGCGGCGTTCCGGTTGAGGTGCTCGCGCTGCCGGAGGAAGGAAAGGGGCTGCCGCGTTTTGCCCGGAACGACGACCTCGCCCATCTGGCGCACGCATTCGAAGGCTGGCCGGCGCCGCCCTACCCCGATGCGCCGCGCGGCATTCGGCTCTGGGCGGCGGCGAGCCGGCAGGCCGAGGTGGAGGGGGCGGCGCGGGAGATCGTGCGCCTGGTCCGCGAGGAAGGGTACCGCTGGCGCGATGTGGCCATTCTCGTGAGCGACGAGGCGGCCTACTTCCCGCATCTGGAGCGGACCTTCGCCGCCTATGGCATTCCCGTCTTCTTGGACGGCCAAAAGGCGCTGCGCCATCACCCCCTCGTCGGGCTGCTGCGGGCCGCGGCGGATGTTGTCGCGCAGGGGTGGCCCCACGAGGCCGTCTTCCGCTGCCTGAAGTCCGACCTCTTGTTTCCGCCGCGCGAGGCGGAGCGGATCGCGACCCTGCGCGAGCAGGTAGCGCGCCTGGAGAACGTCTGCCTGGCCCACGGCATCGAGGGGCGCGCCTGGACGACGGCTGAACCGTGGCCGGAATTGGAGGCCGATCCCGAACTGGACGGCCTGCGCCGCCGGCTCGTCGCCCCGCTGCAGGCCTGGGAGGAAGCCCTGTCCGCGGCGACGACGGTGCGCGACGTGGCCGCGGCCATCCTGCGGTTTCTCGAAGCCTCCGACGTTCCGGATCACCTGGCCCGGTGGGCGGCGGAAGCCGAGGCGCGCGGCGACCTGGACGAGGCCCTGGAGCACGCCGACGCCTGGGAAGCGGCGGTGCGCCTCCTCGACCAGCTCGTCGCCCTGATGGGCTCCCTTCGCCTGAGCGCGCTTCCGGTTGTCCGCCTCTACGTGGCGTGCTTGGAAAGCGCAAGCGTCCGCCGCGTCCCGCCGTCGCGCGACGAGGTGCTGGCCGGCCGCTTTGACCGCTCCCGCGTCCCGAACGCCAAATGCGTCTTCTTCCTCGGCCTAAATGAGGGGCTCATGGCGCCCCCCGGACGTGACCGCGGCCTGCTCGCGGAGGACGAGCGGGAGATGCTGCGCGCGCGCGGCGTGGCGCTGGCCCCCTCCGTTCACCGGCGCCTTGCGGAGGCGCAGCTTGCGGTGTACGAGGCGCTGGCGTCGGCAACCGACCGGTTGTACCTCAGCTACGCGCTGGCCGACGAGGAAGGAAACGCGGCCCGGCCAGCGACGGTGATCAAGCGGATCCGGGCCCTCTTCCCCCGCCTGACCGAAGAGGCCGTGCCGGACGAGGCGACGTCCGGCGCGCCGAACGCGCCGCCCTTGGCGGCCCTGTGGCGGCCGTCGCCGGCGCTGCGCGGCCTGGCCGCG
>NZ_BMOF01000018.1 GCF_014646935.1 Calditerricola satsumensis
CTCGGCGATGCCATTCCCCATCGTCCCCGCCCCGATGACGGCGACGGTTTCGTTGGCCATCGTAATCCCATCCTCCTTCCCGTACGCGTGCGGGGACATTCGCAGGCCGCGGGCTGCGCCAACTCCGCGCGCTGGACCCGCGAGACCGTGGAATTCGCACCGATGGCCCCCGCTTTCCGCAGCCGCCTCAGCGTCCACGGAACACCGGCTTGCGCTTCTCGAAGAAGGCCCGCACGCCTTCGCGGTGGTCTTCCGTCTTCCCGGCGATGGCCTGCAGGTGCGCCTCATAGGCCAGCTGCTCGCTCAGCGGGACCGTCAGTCCTTTGTAGAAGGCCCGCTTGGTCAACGCGATGGCTCGCGTCGGCATTTGCGCCAGGCGCTCGGCCAAGGTGAGCGCCTCCGGCATCAGCGCGTCGTGGGGCACGACACGGTTGATCAGGCCGATGCGGGCCGCCTCCTCCGCCGACACCTTGTCGCCGAGCAGGGCCAGCTCCATCGCCTTGGTCAGGCCCACGAGGCGGGGCAAAAACCACGTGCTGCCCGAGTCGGGCACCAGCCCGATGTGCACGAAGGCCTGCACGAAGGACGCCTTGTCCGACGCCAGTTTCAGGTCGCAGGCCAGGGCCAAGCTCACGCCTGCGCCGGCGGCCACGCCGTTGACGGCGGCCACGACGGGCTTTTCGAGGGACGTGAGGGCTTCGATGATCGGGTTGTAGCCGCTACGCAGCAGCTCGCCGTAGTCGAGGTCCGGGTTTTGCGTCACCGTCTCCAGGTCCTGGCCCGCGCAGAAGGCCCGCCCCTCGCCGGTCAGGACCGCGGCGCGCACGGCGTCGTCCCGCGCGATGCGCTTGAAGGCGTCGAGCAGTTCCTTGTGCATCTGCGGGGTGACGGCGTTCAGCTTGTCCGGTCGGCTTAAGGTGACAACCGCCACCCCTTCCCGCTGCTCCACGCGAATCGTCTCGTACATGGCCACCCTCCTCTGGCGTTGATGAACCCTTAGCGGCCCTTGAACGACGGACGGCGCTTTTCGAGGAAGGCGCGCATCCCCTCCGCCTTGTCTTCCGTTGCGAACAGCAGGTAGAAGCAGTTGCGCTCGTACTCCATGCCGTCCTGCAGCGTCGTGTCGAGGGCCTTGTACACCGCTTCTTTGATCAGCCGCACGGCCATGGGCGGCTTCTCGGCAATGCGCCGCGCGAGGCGGAGCGCTTCATCGAGGCAAGCTTCCGTCGGCACCACGCGATTGACCAGGCCGATGCGGTACGCTTCTTCCGCCGTGATCGGATCGCCGGTCAGCAAAATCTCGAGGGCCCGCGCCTTGCCGACGAGGCGGGTGAGGCGCTGCGTGCCCCCCGCGCCCGGCATGACGCCCAGGTTCACCTCCGGCTGGCCGAAGCGGGCGTTCTCCCCGGCGATGATCAGGTCGCAGGCCATGGCCAGCTCGCACCCGCCGCCGAGGGCATACCCGTTGACCGCGGCGATGATGGGCTTGGTGATCCAGCGGATGCGGTCCCACACGCGGAACTGGTTGCGCCGCTTCATCTCCACCACGCCGGCTTCGGCCATCTCCATGATGTCCGCGCCGGCGGCGAAGGCCCGCTCGTTGCCGGTGAGCACGATGCAGCGGACCGCATCATCGCGGTCAAGGCGCTCCAGGGTATCGACCAGCTCGTCGACCAGCGCCAGGTTGAGGGCATTGAGCACCTCCGGTCGGTTGAGGCGGATGATGGCCACCCTGTCGGAAAGGTCGACCAGCAGATGTTGGTACGCCCGTTCCATCACTCGCACTCAGGCCTCCACCACTTCGCCGATCATCATGTACACCAGCTTGCCGGCGAAGCCCATCAGGTCCTTGGCCGCCGCCTTCCCTTCCGGCGACGTCATCGCCGCGTCCAACGCGGCACGGTCGGCGAAGACCATCTCGGCCATCAGGTAGTACTCCGCTTCGCCGCCCATCGGCGTGCCGCTGATGCGCGTCACCTCAATTTTCTGGAGGCCGGGCATCTTCTTGGCCAGCGGGGCGTGGGTCTCAAAGTAATGCCGGTCAAAGGCCTCCTTGTCTTCCGGCTGGCGGTACAGGGCGATCAGTTTGACCATGTTCCTCGCCTCTCCTTTCGATATGTTCAAATGGTCCCATCCTTCCGATCGTTATGACGC
Source organism: Calditerricola satsumensis (assembly GCF_014646935.1). GTDB lineage: Bacteria > Bacillota > Bacilli > Calditerricolales > Calditerricolaceae > Calditerricola > Calditerricola satsumensis. The sequence goes on from NZ_BMOF01000018.1 coordinate 2,155, forward strand.
CGATCGGCGCGGAAATGCCTGCTGCGCCTCACGAAAAGGGTTCATCACACCGTCGTCTTGGGGGCGGAAGGGGCGGTTTGATACAGCTGCCGGCGGTCGATGATCCGCTTGGCCTTCCCTTCGCTGCGCGGGAGGGTTTGCGGGGCCTTGAGGGCAACGTCGACGGTGACGCCGAGGGCATTTTTCAGCATCCCGCGCAGGCGGCCGGCCAGCTGGGCAACGCTCGGGTGCTCCGTCGTAAACCCGCCGATGCCCGCGGCAAAGGCTTCCGACACCTCGACCTCCAGCGTCACCTGATCCATGGTGCCCTGGCGGTCAACCACCACCTGGTAGTGGGCCGTGAGCTCCGGCACGCTGAGCACCACCGCTTCCATTTCCGACGGGAACACGTTCACCCCGCGGATGATCAACATGTCGTCAATGCGCCCCTTGACGCGGGACATGCGGATGTGCGTCCGGCCGCAGCGGCAAGGTTCTGGATAGAGGAAGGCCACGTCGCCGGTGCGGTAACGGATAACGGGAAACGCTTCCTTGGTGAGCGAGGTGAACACCAGCTCGCCCGTATCCCCGAGCGGAAGGGGCTTGCCCGTTTCCGGATCGATGACTTCGACGAGGAAATGGTCTTCGGCGATGTGGAGCCCCTCCTGGGCTTCCCAACATTCGATAGCCACGCCGGGGCCGATCACTTCCGACAGCCCGTAGATGTCCAACGCCTTGATGCCCAGCTTCTCCTCCAGCGTCTGGCGCATCTCCTCCGTCCACGGCTCGGCGCCGAAGATCCCGTACTCCAGGCTGGTTGCGCGCGGATTCTTGCCCATCGCCTCCATCGTCTCGGCGATGTTCAGCACGTAGGACGGCGTGCCGGCGATCCCGCGCGGCTTGAAGTCTTCAATGAGCGTGATCTGGCGCGGCGTGTTGCCGCCGGACACCGGCACAACCGTGCAGCCCAGCCGTTCGGCGCCGTAGTGCATGCCGAGGCCGCCGGTGAACAGGCCATAGCCGTAGGCGTTGTGGAAGACGTCGCCCGGTCGTCCCCCTGCCGTGACAATGGCCCGCGCGCAGACCTCGGCCCAGTTTTGGATGTCCTTCTTCGTGTAGCCGACCACCGTGGGCTTGCCCTTCGTCCCCGAAGACCCATGGATGCGCACGACGTCCTTCAGGTCAACGGCAAAAAGACCGAAGGGGTAGTTTTCCCGCAGATCGGACTTTTTTGTGAACGGAAGCTTGTGCAGGTCTTCCACCCCGCGAATGTCCTCGGGTTTGATCCCCCGCTCGTCAAACAGCCGACGGTAGAAGGGCACGCGGTGGTACACCCGTTCGACCGTTTCGCGGAGCAAGGCCGACTGCAACCGCTTCAACGCCGGCCGATCCATCGTCTCGATTTCCGGTTGGAACAGCACGACGGTCCCCTCCCTCGTCTTCCACTTCCGCCTTTGTCAACTCCGGCTTCCTTGCGCATCTTGGCCCGTCTTCCTCACTTCACGTCTTCCTCGTTGCTCGTCTTCCCCACGCACCGATCCGTTCGAAGCTCCCGGCGCCAACGAAGCGCCGTGGATCCGCTTACACGGGCTTCAAACCTTCAAACGGCTGCCGGCAGGCTTTGCAGTAGAAGATGGCGCGACAGGCCGTCGGGCCAAACAGGTTTTCGATGGCGGTGTCACGGGCGCCGCAATAGGGACACTCCGGCGGAATTGCCGGACCGTCGGCCGCTGGCGGTGGCGCGAGGCCAAATTCGGCCAGCTTCCGGCGCCCCTCGGGGGTGATGCGGTCCGACGTCCACGGCGGGTTCAGGACAAAACGCACCTCCACCTCTTCAACCCCGTCCACCTGCGCCAGGCGCGCCGTCACGTCGCGGCGCAGGATGTCCAGCGCCGGGCAACCGACGAAGGTGGGCAGCATCTCCACCGTCACCCGGCCCCCCTCGGCCGCCACGCGGTGCACCATCCCCAGCTCCACGACGCTCACCGTGGGAATCTCCGGATCCTTGACCTCCTGCAGCGCTTCCCACAGCGCCGTTTCCAATGTTTCGGAAATTCGTTCGGTCATCCGTTCACCTCCCCCCGCGACCCTTCACCCTTCCGCCGCCCGCTTACCAGCGGGCCTGGGGATCGATGCGATAAACTTCGCTCATCGTCTCCAGCAGCGCGTCCAAATCGGCGGAATGCTGGCCCAGTCGGCCGTCCTCCATCGCCGGCTGCGGCGCGCCCGGCCATGCCAGCTGGGCCGCCTCGAAGAGGGGCTTCATCCGCGCCTCCCAGCGGCGGGCCAGCTCATTGCGGGTGATCGGCAGGATGCCCTCGGCGACGAGCAGCGCCTCATGGGCCCCGAGGGAAAACAGGTCGCCCAGGTCGGCCCACACGGCCGCCACGGCCCGTTCCACACGTTCCCTGGCCTCCCCGCCGGCCTGGCCGAGGCGGGTGAACCACGTCTCCATGTGCAGAAGGTGGTAGCGTTCCTCGCGGCGAATCTTCACCGCCCCGTGGGCCAGCGGCGCGTAGCTGGAAGAGGCCAGCGCTTCCAGGCGGACGGCTTCAAAGACGTCGTACACGAGATGGCGCACGATCGTGTACGCCCAGTCACCGTTGGGCCGCTCGACGAGGCGCGCATTGCGCCGCACCGCCGCCGGGCGGCCGAACGCCAGGTCGTCGGCCTTCCCCTCGCCCAGCTCGCTGAGGAGGTGGTAGAAGAGCGTGGCGTGGCCCACCTCATCCTGGGCGATGGAGCTGAAGGCCACGTCCTCCTCGATGTCCGGGGCCAGGCCCAGCCACTCGGAATCGCGATGGCCCAATAGCAGCTCGTCGTCGGCCAGCTGATACAGGAAGTCGATCAGCGCGGCCTTGTACATCGGGCGATCAAGGACCTGCGCGGCCTGTTCGACCTTCATCCGCCTCACCCCGCAAATCCTGGACAACTTCTTCGAGCGTCATCATCCGCTCCTTGAACATCCGCCACAGCCGCCCGTTTTCGGTGTACCCGGCCACCTCGCGATAGCGGCGGTCCAGCTCCCGGGCGAAGAAGTCGGCGTCCTCGTAGGACGTGGCGTGCACATGCTCGCGGCGCACCACCCAGATGCTCACCGCGCGGTCGCGCCGGAGAAAGTTCTCCCGCGCCACCTGAAGCGCCAGCTCCGGGGAGGGTGCCAGGACGCTGCCGACGTGCACGTGATGCTCCGTCGAGCTGCGCTGGATGAACACCTCATAGACATCGTAGACGCCTTCCCGCTTCACGTCCGGCATGACTGCCCTCCTCATCTTCCGTGCAACCAAGCCGTCACACGGCCTGCGCCGCGGCCTGGCTTGCGCGCGTCATCGCTTCGCGCACCCAGCGGTTGCCCTCGTGGGCCTGGCGGCGCAACGCAATGCGCTCTTGCGACTTGGGCCCCTGGTTCTTCTGGACAATGCGGGCAAACTTGTCCCAATCCGGCTCCGTGTAGACCCACCGCTTCTTCGTCTCGTCGTACCGCAGGTTTGGATCGGGAATCGTCAGCCCGACCGCCTTGATCCGCGGCACGTACCGGTCGAGGAACTTCTGACGCAGCTCCTCGTTGGTCTTCGTGCGGATCTTGTAGACCATCATCTTCTTGGCCGCCTCCGACATTTCCGGCGGACCGAAGAAGAACATCAGCGCTTCCCACCAGCGCTCGAGGGCTTCCTGCAGCATGCGGCGCTGGGTTTCCGTCCCGTCGGCAAGGGCCAGGATGATCGATTCGCCGTGCTGCATGTGGAAGCTCTCTTCGGCGCAGATGCGCTTCAGCACACGCCCGTACGGCGCATAGGAGGTATCAAGGAGCGACGCCTGGGTGATGATCGCCGCACCGTCGACCAGCCAGCCGATCACGCCGGCGTCGGCCCACGTCGGTGCCTCCATGTGGAACACGTTGTGGAACTTGACCTTGCCGACAAAAATGTCGGTGATGAGATCGTCACGCACCTTGCCCAGCGGCGCCGCCAGGTCCTCCGCCACGCGCAGGAGCAGCTGGCCGTGCCCCACCTCGTCCTGCACCTTGGCCATGATGGCCAGCTTGCGACGCAGCGTCGGCGCTTTTGGCACCCACTCCTTCTCGGGGTAGCACCCCATGATCTCGCTCACGCCGTGCATGTGGATCAGGCGGAGCAGGAGCAAGCGGTACTCATCGGGCATCCAATCGGTGGCCTCGATCTTTTCGCCCCGCTCGATGCGGGCCAGGAACTTGGCCTTTTGCTCATCTTGCAGGATTTCCGCGCGAATCTCCTCCAGGGTGCGCGTTGCCGTCGTCATGGCGCGTTCCTCCTTTCTCCTTCCGTTCTGCCGACAGCCCCTGTAGCAGGAGGTTGGCAAACTGCTCGGCGATGGTTTCGGGACTCAGCGGCCCCGCGGGGTTGTACCACTGGTACAGCCAGTTGGCCGCCGACAGGATGAGCAAGCGGGCGAACTTGGCGTTGACCGGCTTGAACGCCCCGCTGCGAATGCCTTCCTCGAGAATGGCCGCCCACATCGCCTCGTACCGGTCGCGCTTTTCCTGGATCACCGCCCGCCGCTCGTCGGTCAGCGCCCGCCACTCGTGGAAGAAGACCTTCGCCGCGTCCAGGTGGTCGGCCACCACGCGCGCGTGGGCGATGAGGCCGCGCTTGAGCTTGTCGGCCGGATCGCCGGGACCCGCGGCGATCGGTTCCAGGGCCGCGAGGAAGGCGTCGGCACCTTCGTTGGTAATGGCGAACAGCAGGTCCTCCTTGGAGGCGATGTGCGCGTAGAGGCTCCCGGAAAGAATGCCGCTGGCCTCGGCGATGTCGCGGATCGTCGTCCCATGGTAGCCTTTCTCGCTGAAGAGCTGGCGCGCCGCGGCCAGAATCTGTTCCTTGCGGCCGATACGAGGCAATGTACTCCCCCCTTGTCTTTAACAAGCGCTTGCTTGTTTTTAGAATAGCGCAAGGACAAGCGTGCTGTCAACAATATAAAAATAATTTTCACCCTTCTTCAGGTTGGCGCGCAACGACTTTTGTCACGCTTCACGCGTGGATCAAAAATTGGATCATCCAGTCTTCCCCCAATCGCCAAAAAATGAGAAAGCGGAGGGCGGGAGCCTCCGCTTCGTTTCCAACATTTTCCGATGCACAAATGGCAATCCCTCACCAGCGGGCCGCCGGCTCGAGACGGTACACCTCCGCCATCGTGTCCAAGAGGGCGTCGAGGTCGGGGCTGTGCTGCCCCAGACGCCCGTCTTGTGCCGGGAGCGGCGGCGTGCCCGGCCAGGCAAGCTGGGCCGCCTCGAACAGCGGCTTCAACCGCGCCTCCCAGCGGGAGACCATCTCGGCACGGGTAACCGGCAGGATGCCTTCGGCGACGAGAACATCGGCGTGCGCGCCGAGGGAAAACAGGTCGCCGATCTCGGGCCAAATGGCGGCCACCGCTTTCTCGAGGCGTTCCTTGGCCTCCCCGCCGGCCTGGCCAAGACGGGTGAACCACGTCTCCATGTGCAGGAGGTGATAGCGCTCCTCGCGGCGAATCTTCACCGCGCCGTGGGCCAGCGGCGCGTAGCTGGAAGAGGCCAGCGCTTCGAGGCGGACGCCTTCAAAGACGTCGTACACGAGGTGGCGCACGATCGTGTACGCCCAGTCGCCGTTGGGCCGCTCGACGAGGCGCGCGTTGCGCCGCTCCGCCGCCGCGCGGCCATAGGCCAGGTCGTCGGCGTCCCCTTCCCCCAGTTCGCTCAACAACTGGTAGAAGTACGCCGCATGGCCCACCTCATCCTGGGCGATGGAGCTGAAGGCCACGTCCTCCTCGATGTCCGGGGCCAGGCCCAGCCACTCGGAATCGCGATGGCCGAGAAACAGCTCATCGTCGGCCAGCTGATACAAGAGATCGACCAATGCCGCCTTGTAGGTCGGGCGTTCCAAGGCCTCTGCTGCGTGTTGCACCGTCACCGCGTTTCACCTCGCATGTCCTGAACCACCTCTTCAATGTTCATCATGCGCTGCTTGAACATCCGCCACAGGCGTCCGTTTTCCGTGTAACCCGAAACTTCGCGGTAGGATTTGTCCGTCTCCCGGGCAAAGAAGTCCGGATCTTGGTAGGAGGTGGCGTGGATGTCCTCGCGACGCACCACCCAGATGCTCACCGCCCGATCGCGGCGGAGGAAGTTCTCCCGCGCCACGTGGAGGGCCAGGTCCGGCGAAGGCGCCAGGACGCTGCCCACGTGGACGTGGTGGTCCGTCTTGTTGTGCTGCACGAACACTTCGTACACGTCGTAGATGCCTTCCCGCATGGCCAATCCCTCCTTACCCCGTCATTCGCGCCCGAACCCGCGTCATCGCTTCACGCACCCAGCGGTTGCCTTCGTGGGCCTGGCGACGCAGTTCAAGGCGTTCCTGGGATTTTGGTCCCTGGTTGTCGCGAACTATGCGATAGAACTTGTCCCAATCGGGCTCGGTGTAGATCCAGCGTTTCTTCGTTTCGTCGTAGCGCAGATTGGGATCCGGAATCTTGAGCCCTAGGGCCCGGATGCGCGGGACGTAGCGGTTCAGGTACTTTTGCCGCAATTCCTCGTTGGTCTTGGTGCGGATTTTGTAGACGAGCATCTTCTTGGCCGCTTCCGACATCTCCGGCGGACCGAAGAAGAACATCAGCGCCTCCCACCAGCGCTCGAGGGCGTCCTGCAGCATGGCGCGCTGTTTGGCCGTTCCCTGGGCCAGCGCGAGACAGATCGACTCGCCGTGCTGCATGTGGAAGCTTTCCTCGGCGCAGATGCGCTTGAGCATCCGCCCGTACGGAGCATACGACGTATCGAGCAGCGACGCCTGGGTGCAGATGGCCGCCCCGTCCACCAGCCACCCGATCAAGCCAGCATCAGCCCAGGTCCGCGCTTCCATATGGAACACGTTGTGGAATTTCACCTTGCTCACGAACAGATCGGCCATCAGGTCGTCGCGCGTCCGGTTAAGGGGCGCCGCCAGGTCCTCCGCCACGCGCAGCAGGAGTTGCCCATGGCCCACCTCGTCCTGCACCTTGGCCATGATGGCCAGCTTGCGGCGCAGGTTGGGTGCTTTGGGCACCCATTCCTTTTCGGGATAGCACCCCATCACCTCGCTGATGCCGTGCATGTGGATGAGGCGGATAAGGAGCTGGCGGTACTCATCCGGCATCCAGTCGGTGGCCTCAATCTTTTCGCCGCGCTCGATGCGGGCCAAAAACGCCGCCTTCTGTTTGTCCTGCAGGATCTGTTCGCGGATCTCCTCAAGCGTCATCGTGGACGTGGCCATGCTGCCTTCCTCCTTCTCGGTGATCGTCCCCCGTGTTTTCGTTACGGCCGGCCGCACGGAGAGCAAACAAACCGAAAACAAACAAGCGCTTGCTTGTTTTCAGAATACTAACGCACTGTGCGGTTTGTCAATCCGTAGGCGTGCATATTTGCGCATGTTCACACGTTTGTCACAAAAAAAAACGCGGAGGGCAAAACCCTCCGCAAACAGGATTAAACGAACGCATGGGACAGGTGTTTTTTGTCACCCGGCAAACAGGCGCGCCACGTCGTGCCGGTCCACGGCCTGGCAATAGACCAGCGGCTCGAATCCGCGCACGTGCACAAGGCGCGTGTCGGTGACGCCGCGGGCCTTGGGGCCAGGAAAAGCGCGCTCGTACCACAGCCGCGCCACGGCGAGCTTCCGCGCGTTGCCCCGCTTCTGCCATTCCTCGAGGGCCTTCTGAAGCTGCTTCCGTCCCGTGCGGTCCGCATCAAACAGGTCGAGCATTTCGCGGATTTCCTCCAGGGAGAACCCAAACCGCTTGCCGCGCAGGATCAATTTGAGCCGCGCGCGGTCACGGCGCGAGTACCGGCGGATGCCACCCGGGGTGCGGATCGGCGACAGCAGCCCCACTTCTTCGTAGTAGCGAATCGTACGCGTGCTGATGTCAAATTCTTGGGCGAGATCAGAAATCGTGTAGGGATGCTCGTCCATTGCGTTCCCCCTTCACAGATGAAACAATTCTGAGAAAAGTATAACGATTTTCTCACGCTTACGTCAACGTCAATGATCAGCCACAACAAAAACGCGCTCCCCTGTTGAGGAGCGAAACGGTTTTCCCTTTGCTGTCGCAGGCGGTTCAGCCGAAAGACCGCTGCGCCTACCCTTTGAGGGATTCCAGCCATTCCGCATAGCATTCGTCGCACAGCGGCTCGTTCCTTTCACGGCCGTCCGGTTCGTAAAAGGTGACGTAATGGATGCCGTCGAGGCGATGGCCGCACCAATAGCACGTGCCGTCCACAATCCCTCACTCCTTTCCTCGTGTGCAAGTGGATGCTCGGCACGAGGTAATGTGCTCCGGCCCGGCCCCTTCGTTACGCGGAACCTTTCACCAGCCCCCTCCGATTCGCTCTGAAAAAGAAAAACGGGTGGCCGCTTGGACCACCCGGCGCGCTTATTCGCCCCGAAACACCGGTTTGCGCTTTTCGGCGAAGGCCTGCAGCGCTTCCACGCGGTCTTTGGTGGGAATGAGCACTTCGTACGCCTTCGATTCAATTTCCAGGCCCGTCTGGATGTCCACACCCAATCCGCGGTCAATGGCGAACTTGGCCTGGGTGACGGCCAGCGGACCGTTTTGGGCAATCTCCTCCGCCAATTTGCGCGCCGCCGCAAAGGGATCGGCCGCCACGCCGGTAAGGATGCCCAGGTCGTAGGCCTCCTTGGCCGTGATCTTGCGGGCCGTGAAGATGAGCTCCTTGGCCCGCATCGGCCCGATGAGCCGCGGCAGACGCTGGGTGCCGCCGGCGCCGGGAATGATGGCAAGGGACGTCTCGGTCAGTCCCATCACCGTCTCTTCCGACGCAAAGCGAAAATCGCACGCCAGGGCCAGCTCAAATCCGCCCCCGAAGGCGTAGCCGTGCATGACGGCAATGGTGGGCTGCGGCAAGCGTTCGATGGCCGTAAACACGTCGCGGATCTTCAGCACGTTGCGACGCACCTCTTGTTCGGTAAGCGTGCGCCGCTCTTTCAAATCAGCCCCGACGCAAAAGGCCTTCCCCCTGCCTGTAAAGATCACCGCGCGGATGTCGCGGCGCAGCTTGAGGGCGTCGACAATCTCGCCGAGACGGACCAGCGTGGCGTAATTGAGGGCATTCATGACCTCAGGGCGGTTCAGGGTGACGATGCCCAGATGGCCCTCGACCGCAAACTGGACAACGTCTTCGCGCACGTCGCTCACGGTTTCTCTCCCCCTGGTTCGGTTTTTCTGGAAAATTGAAAACAATTTCATTATAGCGGGATATCCCCCCGGCCTCAATGCCTAAAGGGGACAACGTCGGAAGAAACCTGAAGCCGCTGCACGTGGTGCTCCCATTCGCCGTCGGTGGCCGCATCGAGGTCGGCGCAGCGCAACAGCCCCCGGTACAGCGCGTACGCCGGGGACACCTGGCGAAAAAGGAGCGTCTCCACGTGCGCGCCATCGTGGCGAATGAGGCGCACCGACACGTCGGCGGGAGGTTCGCCGCGCCGGCGCACGGGGACGACAAGCCCCAGATCGCGGATGATCTCGCCCATGGCGTACACGCCGAGGGCGTCGTAATCGACGCTGTCCGCGGCCCACCACAAAAGGTCCCACCAATCGGCCGCCGTCCACCATGGCGAAGCCTTGGCCGGCCGCGGTATGCGCAGCACGGCGCCATCCGGCTGTACGTACACCACCCAGTCCCGCCAGAGGAATATGAGTTCATCGTCGTCCAAGTCATGGGCGCAGACAACCGCCTGGGGCGGCACGAGCATCCGCCACAAAAAGGCGGCCGGCTTGTCAGCGAGATGCACGCCCGTCACCCCCTGCCACCAGTTTGGGCGGCCGGGATGCGGGCCATACCCGAACGGGCGAATTTCGCGGCACAAAAACGCCTCTCCCGGAAGACGGGAGAGAACCCCTTACATCTCGTACTGCGGGTCGTACTCGAGATTGGTCGTCTCGCGTCCTTTCGGGTTTGTCCGTGGCGTACCCGCCGTGGGATTGGCCTGGAACGCCTGCTGCAAGCGTTCCACCAGCTTGGGCACTTGCTCCAGGATGCGCTCATAGAGGTGCGTAGGTCCCTCCAGCGGAACGGAGCGCACGCCTTTGCTGTTGACGACGAGAAACGCCACCGGCGTGATGGACACGCCGCCCCCGCTTCCCCCGCCGAACGGGAAGCCGCGGCCGTTCTGTCCCCCACCACCACTGGCTTTACCGTCGAGCTCAAACTCGCTGCCCCCCGCCGCAAATCCAAATCCGACGCGGGAGATGGGAAGGATGACGCTGCCGTCGGGCGTCTCCACCGGTTCGCCCACAATGGTGTTGACGTCGACCATTTCTTTGAGATTTTCCATTGCCGTCTTCATCAAACCCTGGATGGGATGCTCCGCCATCGATCTTCCCGTCCTTTGTACAGAGTCCACACCAGTTTGGCCATCGCAAGGATAGCTTGCCCGATCCGGATGCGCAGCATGCACGTGAGGGAACTGGAAAGCGTTGTCTCGTCGAAGGCGGGAATCACGCGGACGTGCGGAACCGCCTTCAACCGCACGTACCGCGTCGCGGTCGCCAGGACGGCGCCCTTCGCCATCCACGCCAGGCCGGTCAGCATCCCGGTCAGGGCGGCATCGCCGGTGCCGATGCGCGACTCCCAGGAGAACCGCTCGCACGTGAGGTGCCGCGTAAACGCGCGTAACGCCCGGCGGACGTCGCGAAACTGCCGAAGAAAACGGCGCGTTTGTCTCCAGCGTCGGCGGATGTCCTCTTGGGTCAGCCACAACTTTTGCGCATCAAGGGTCCGATCGCCGGCGATGGTCGCGGTGCGGCGCGTATAGCGTGCCCGCCACCCCTCCCAGTCCACGCGGGTGATTTCGCGGCGAAAGCCCATCCACCGAAACCACGTCCACACCTCGATGCACAGACGGTCATCTTCCCCTTCGCGCTGCACGGTGATGGCCACCCGTACCGGGGTGAGCAGAAACAGCACGAAACTGACGATGCTGAGGCCGATCCACATCCCTTTCTCCCCGCCTCCCTCTGGCTAGACCGGTTGCCCGCTCCATGGTCGTAGTATGAAGAAAAGCAATCACAAAAAATTCCCCGGACAAATCCGGGGATGGCCACTTCAGTGCAGCAGGCCGGAGACGCCTTGCTCCATCGCTTGCCGCTGCTCTTCCAATTGGTATAGGAAGGCGATCCACTCTTCCTCACTGCGGAGGTTCTTCACCTTCTCCGCCAGTTGTTCCAAGCCCTTTTCAAACAGGAAACGCTTGAGCGCGCGCAATCCTTCCTCCGTGTCGGTGCGGAACGACGAAAGCTGCAGCAGCGTCTCCCGCGTCAGCTCGAACGGGTAGTAATCGAGCAGCGTTGCCGCCGACCAGTAGAAGACATGCTTGTTTTCCTCGTTGACGTTGGAAACCAGGGCACGGAAGATTTCCGCGGCCTCGATGAGCTGATGTTGTGACACCACCTTGCTCATCTTGCGCCCCCCTTCCCAACATGTCTTCTCTCTATTTTCAACATAGTCCAAAGGAGGCACAATTGAAAAGGGGGGTGGCCCAGGCATGGCAATGCCCCGGGACAAACGGATGCCTTAGCGGGACAAAAAGCCGGCGGTAAACGTGATCGTCCCGTCCGGGTGTTCCACGATGTCGCGCACGAAGGCTCCCGTGAAATTGGGAACCGCACCGTTACCCTTTTGCAACACGTAATAGGATCCGGAGTTCGGGGTTGATGTGGGCGTCAACGCCTGGCCCGTGCGGTACAGATCGCCGGCATCGCCGCGGTTGACGTTCTTCTCCAGATCCCAGCGGTTGTCGGCCTGCAACAGGGAAACGGCGTAATGGGTCTCGCCGGTTTGGGGATCGGCCTCCACCTGCTGCATGCGGTTCTGGAACCAATTTTGCGCTTCATTCGGGCGCCAGAAGTTGCGGGCCAGCACATTCTCGTCCACATGGTAAATGGCCAGGCCGCGCACATCGCCGTAGCGCAGGAGGCCCTTGTCAAAACCCACGGGCTGGCGGTTTTCCACCAGGAAGTATTCCGTTCCGCCGCTGCCCGGCACCACGAGCTTGACCACACCGCCTCCGGCCGCCGCCGGTTTCAGGGAAAAGGTTTGCTGCCCTTCCGTCACCACGTGCACGTCGGCCAAGCCCCAGAACGCCTTCGACCACGCGTCAGGGTGAACCGGAGAGTTGCCCGAATACGGGGCGGCGTCGGGAAAGCGCGCCCAGGAACCGCCGGCCATCAGCGAATAGCCGCCCACGCCTTCGGAATCGTAATCGTAATCGTACAGATCGGGCAACCCCAGCACATGGGCAAACTCGTGGGCGTAGATGCCCACCTGCGGCGGGTAGGGTCCGGTGACGGCACCGAGATACCCGGTCAGGTCGCCGCCCACTTCGGGTTCAATGGCGTAGGCGTTGACCTTCACCCCATCAACCCAGATGCCGCGATGGGGATCGTACTCGGGTGCGGTGCCCGTTTTCGCCCACTCGTAATAATACCAGGCATCGGCGTATTCCCACTTGTGCGACCAAATCAGGCGGGGATCCAGGTTCCACTCCGCCCCCGTCCCTTCATGGATGAGAAACACGTTGGGCACCTCGCCGTTGACGGCGTACCGGGAAAAGTCGACATACGGGTCGGCCGCCCGGATGGCGTCCTCGAGGAGCATGGCCATCGTGTAGTCGCCGTAGTCGTTTTGCACCGCCCCAAACCGCTGGCCAATGCGGTATGCCGAGTAGCCGCGCGGCATCTGCACCTCGACCACTTCCCCGGTGACGGTCACCCGCCCCCGGGAGATCTCCCGGTAGTAGTTGGCCAGCGTCCGATCCGTCGGCGCGGGAATGCCGTTCCACTCCCGGTACCGGGCAAAGTCAGGATGCGTGTACGGGTTGTAGGCGTTCCCAAACAAGAGGTCCGCCAAAAGCTGCCGCGGCACGTGCTGGTACGTCACCCTAGAGGGCGGGCCGTCGTCTTCGGGAAAGCGCAGATACAGGGCCAACACCTTTTGTTCTGCGGAAAGCGGCTTCGTCCCCACCGACTGCTGCGGGTTGACCTGATGGGGCCGACCATGGGCGCGCTGGCCCAGATCGATGCCCCGGGCCTGGGCTGCCGCCTTTACTTCATCGGGCGGCGTGACGAAATGCGGCGCCGACGGCCCCACGGATTTCCCGGCCGTCCCACTTCCGCTCCACGCCGCGACGCCGATCAGCATCACCACCAGCACGCCGGAAACCCACCGTCTCATCGGCCTATCCCCCCTTTGTTTGTTGGAGCGGCGCCCATCCGGCTCTTCACGGCCGGACCCTCGGCCGCTCCGCCAAGAGTGTATGGGGGCGCAAGCCGTTTCATGCCTCGCATTTGCTACCCGAGGGCTTCGTCGCGAAAAGCAACCGTCCCCTCCACAATCGTCATGGCCACGCGCGCCTCAAGCAGCGCGTCGGGGTCGCGCCGCCCTGCGGCGAGGGGATCGCGCCTGAACACGGTTAGATCGGCCCGCTTGCCGGCCGAAAGCGTGCCCCGCTCGGCCTCTTCTCCGGCCACGGCCGCACCGCCGACGGCGTAGAGGCGAAAGGCCGTTTCGACGTCCAGCGTTTCCCCGGGTGCCGGAACGGCCCCGGCGACGGTGCGCCCGCCCACGACGGCGGCGTGGATGCCTCTTAGCGGGTCGAGGGACGCCACGGGCGCGTCGGAGCCGCCAGCGCAGGGGATGCCGGTGGCGAGGAGCGAGCGCCACGCGTAGGCCCACCGCAGCCGCTGGGGACCGAGGCGCTGGACAATCCAGTCGGCGTCGTCGGCGGCGAAAACCGGCTGGATGTCGGCCGCAACGGGAAGCTGCGCCAAACGGCTCAGCAAATCCGGGGCCACAAGGGAAAGGTGAATCAGGCGGTCGCGCTGCCCCGGCCGCGGCGGCACGTCGCCCAGCACGCGCAAGACCTGCTCCAGTGCCGCGTCGCCGATGGCGTGCACGGCGACGGGGAGGCCGGCCTCACGGGCCCGGGCAACCCTATCGCGGAGGGGCTCGTCGTCACAGACGGCCACGCCGCGGTTTCCCGGGTCGTCGGCATAGGGCTCCCGCAGGTGTGCCGTGCGCGCGCCGAGGGACCCGTCGGCAAAGAGCTTGACCGGCCCCGTGCGAAACCACGGCGGCTCCTCGTCCGAGGCCGCGGCGCGATCGACCTGCCATTCGTCAAGGCAGCTGTCCGACACGAGCTGGAGGACGCGCAGGGGAAAGCGCATGTCCTCCCACAGACGCCGGTACACGCGCCGCACGCGCGCCCAGCCGCCAAAATAGCGTGCATCTTCCGTGTGCACGGCGACGAGACCGTGCGCCAGCGCCTCGCGAACGGCCAAGCGCAGCATGTCCACCAGCTCGTCCTCCGTCGGCGGGGGAACGGCGCGCTCCACCTGCCAGCGAGCCGCCTCCAGCAGAAGACCGGTCGGCTGGCCCCGCCCGTCACGGACAATGCGCCCGCCCGGCGGGTCGGGCGTCTGCTCGGTGATGCCGGCCAAGCGCAGGGCCAGGCTGTTGGCCACGGCGGCGTGGGTGCACACGCGGACGAGCAGCACCGGGTGATTGGGCGCGGCGCGGTCCAGCTCGTCCCGCGTGGGCGGCCGCCGCTCGTGAAGGCGGGATTCGTCCCACCCCGCCCCGACAATCCACTTCCCCGGGGGCGTCCGCTCGGCGGCGGCGCGCACGCGTTCCAGCAGCGCCGCCAGCGCCCGCGCGCCGGACAGGTCGAGGCGGGCCAGCCGCTGCCCCACGCCGAGGAGGTGGACGTGGCTGTCCGTCAGCCCCGGCACCGCCGCGCCGCCCTCGAGGTCGAGCACCTCCACGTCGGGACGGCCGAAGCGAAGGCGGAGGTCCGCCTCGTCGCCCACCGCCACGATGCGCCCGCCTTCCGCATACAGGGCGGTCACCACGGGATGGGCCGGGTCAAAGGTGTAGATCGTCCCCCCGCGGATCAGCACCTTATGCGGCACGGTTCGCTTTCCTCCTCCCGCATTGCGGATCGCTCGACCAGGGCCTGCTCGGCGGCGCTCGCACCGGCCACATACCCCGTTGACAGCGCGGCGGTGATGTTGTAACCGCCGGTGTACCCGTGCACATCGAGGATCTCTCCGCAAAAATAAAGGCCGTGCATGAGCTTGGACTGCATCGTGCGCGGGTCGATCTCCTTCACGTGCACCCCGCCGCCGGTGACGAAGGCCTCGTGAAGGGGCCGCGTGCCGGTGGCGCGCACGGGAAAGGCCTTGAGGAGGTGCACCACCTCGCGCCAGGCCGCCTTCGACACGTGGGCGCACGTCACGTCGCCGGGAACGCCGGAGCGTTCCAAGACGATTGGCACGAGCCGGTCGGGCAACAGGGCCTTCAGGGCGTTCTTGAGCGCCTTTTTGGGCTGGGTACCGGCCAAGCGCTCGCGCTCCGCCAGCAGCGCTTCCTCCGGGCGATCGGGCCAGAGGTCGAGGGTGATCGTCACCGCCTCTGCCCCGGTCGCCTTGCGCGCCTTCACCACGAACTGGCTGCACCGCAGCGCGGCGGGGCCGGACAGGCCGAAGTGGGTGAAGAGCATGTCGCCGCGGTGGGTGACGAGGGGCTTCCCCTTTGTTGGATGCCACACGGTGAGCGCCACGTCACGCAGCGCCAGCCCTTGCAGCCGCCGGTCGCGAATGAAGGGCTCGTCCGACGTGATCGGCACCTCGGTGGGATACAGCTCCGTCACCGTGTGGCCGGCCGCCCGCGCCCAGGCGTAGCCGTCGCCCGTCGAACCGGTATGGGGCACCGACATGCCTCCCACGGCCACCACCACGGCGCGGGCGTCGAAGACCTCGCCCGACGCCAGGCGCACGCCCCGCACGCGCCCGCCTTCGTAGCGCACCTCGGCCACCGGCGCATTCAGGCGAATGGCCACCCCCGCCTCCCGCACCCGGCGCACCAGCGCGGCCACCACGTCCTTGGCGCGGTCGGAGACAGGAAACATGCGCCCGTCGTCCTCCTCCTTGAGCGGCACGCCCAGCGCCTCGAAAAAGCGGATGATGTCGCGCGGGCCGAAGGTAGAAAGGGCGCGGTACAGAAACCGGCCATTGCCGGGAATATGGCGAATCAGCTCGTCGACCGGCTTGTTGTTCGTCACGTTGCAGCGTCCGCCGCCGGAGATGGCCAGCTTGCGGCCAAGCTTGTCCTTCTTCTCCAAAAGGAGCACGCGCGCCCCGCGCAGGCCGGCGGCGGCGGCCGCCATGAGCCCGGACGGCCCGCCGCCAACCACGATGACGTCGTACGCCATTTGCTCCTTCCCCTTGGCCCCATCGTTTGGGGCAGCATCTGGTCCGACCTTTACCCTACCACAGTTTTCCCGATGAAGAAAAGGCGCCGGAGGTTTGGATCGTCTCCGGGCTTTTCCATTGCTTCAGGAGACACATCCGTATACGCCTTCAGATCCTTTCGTACAGGGTTTGGAGCAGGAGCCTCTGCAAGGCATTATCACGATTTGGGAAGATCCGAATCACTCATTCGCGGCGCCGAATCTCCTCATTGAGCCTTAGCGGCTGTTCGCTCCGTTGGTAAAACCGCGGAACCCGTAGCGTGAGGATGCTCACCCGAGTGCTTGGCAAGCACATCGCGGAGGTATGCGTTCTGTTCAAACGCCCGTTTGTTTTGTTGTAGGCAGGCTCCTTAACGGAAGTGTTGTTTCTCCGCTTGTTTCAAAGGGCAACACCACCGTCGGTTGGACCTCGGCTTGTTTGAACCGTTCCCGCAGCAATTCCTTGAGCTCCTCCGGCACTCGAACGACACCGCCGTTGACAGCGTAAACGCCTTCGGCAACATCGCCGTGAAATTCCAACAATACTTTTCGCACCTTCCATTCCAGTTCCTTTCCGGGAACATAGGTGACAATGCGCACCCATCCCATCTGTTCCCCATTGCCGTTTACCGGAAGGCGCTCGTTGGGCGTCCACGTTCCTCGTTTGAGTTCTTTTATGATCGTACGCGCCTCCGCTTCCCCAATGACAAACCGGATTTTCCACGAACGACCGCGCACCACCCCGTATTCCACACGCACGGGTTGTTTGTACGCTGACCATTTTTTGTTGGTGATGTGGTCTTGTCGAAAAGTCATGGGGTGAAACAAATAGGTCTCTTGAATGTGGCGCGCAAGAAAGGCAGCCGTTTCGTAGAAAGTCAACAACAACAGCACAGATGTTATTCCATAAAAGAGTCTCCTGTTGCGAAACATCGATTTGCCGTCACATCCTTGGTTAGAAATGTTTTAACATACTTCGACAGCATGTTTCGACAAATCCTTCCCCTTAAACCACAACCAAGCCCCCGCGGTTTGCGGTGGATCTTTCGCCGACTCGGGCTATATCTTCGTCCCATTTCTCACGAAATCGTCGCAGACAGCGCCCATGCCGACACTCAAAGGAGACGGCCCAGCGACAAAGCATCGCTAGGCCGCGGAACAAAGACGTCTTCCTTTCCTAGGCCGTGAACGGCCAGCGGGCATGCCCCAAGGCGTGGCGCGTGCGCCGTCCTTACCGCGGCGCCATGCGCAGCGCGCCGTCGAGGCGGATCGTCTCCCCGTTCAGCATGGGGTTTTGCACGATGTGGCACACGAGCGCGGCGTATTCCTCCGGACGGCCGAGGCGGCTGGGAAACGGCACCTGCTGGCCGAGCGAACGGCGCACCGGTTCGGACAGCCCGGCCAGCATCGGCGTGTCGAAAATGCCCGGGGCGATGCTGACCACGCGGATGCCGTAGGCGGCCAGCTCCCGCGCCGCGGGCAGCGTCAAGGCCACCACCCCGCCCTTTGAGGCGCTGTACGCCGCCTGGCCGATCTGGCCCTCGAAGGCGGCGACCGACGCCGTGTTGACGATCACCCCCCGTTCGCCGTCGGCGTTCGGCTCGTTGCCCCGCATCGCCGCCGCGGCCAGGCGAAGGGCGTTGAACGTTCCGATGAGGTTGACGCGGATGACCCGTTCAAAGGCCCCCAGGTCGTGGGGGCCCTCCTTGCCCAGCACCTTTTGGGCCACGCCAATCCCGGCACAGTTGACGAGGACGCCGAGCGGCGCGCGGGATGTCGCCGCGTCGATGGCCCGCTCGACGGAAGCCGGGTCGGTCACGTCGGTGGACACAAAGAGGGCACCGTCGCCCAACTCCCCGGCCAGGGCCTCTCCCGCCTCGGCGCGCACATCGGCAATCACCACCGTCGCCCCGAGGCGGTGCAAGGCGCGCGCCGTTGCCGCCCCCAGGCCCGACGCACCGCCCGTCACAATGGCGCTGTAGCCCTTTACATCCATCGGGCACCCCTCCTCCTTGCGATGGTTTCTTCGGCGACGTTCCCATACCCCGAACCTGCCCCGAACCGGCGTGATGGACCGACGCGTCACGCCAGCCGCTCGACCACCGTCGCCGTGGCCATACCGTGACCGATGCACATCACCTGCAGGCCGAACTGCCCGCCGGTGCGTTCCAGCTCCGAAAGCAGCTTGGCCATGAGCACGGCCCCCGTCGCGCCCAGCGGATGGCCATGGGCGATGGCCCCGCCGTTCGGGTTGACCTTGTCCAGATCCGCCTGCAGCGCCCGCGCCCACGCCAGCACGACGCTGGCAAAGGCCTCGTTGATCTCGATCACGTCGATGTCGCGCAAGGTGAGCCCCGCTCGTTCCAAGGCCCTTTCCGTCGCCGGAATCACCTCGAGGAGCTGCAGCGTCGGATCGCCGGCAACCACCACCCGCGCCCGAAAGCGGGCCCGCGCGTTCAGACCCAGCGCCCGCGCCGCGTCGGCATCGGCGAGGAGCACGGCCGCCGCGCCGTCGGAGATCTGGCTGGCGTTGCCCGCCGTGACGACGCCATCGGGGCGAAACACCGGGGGAAGCGCGCCCATCTTCTCGCGGTCCGGCGCAAAGCGGATGCCCTCGTCAAAATCGAGCAGAACGGGCTCGCCCTCCGCGTTCACCCCTGTGAGCGGCGCCAGGTGGCCGGCAAACCGGCCTTCACGGGTCGCCGCCGCCGCGCGCCGGTGGCTTTCGTAGGCGTAGTCGTCCAGCTCGTCCCGGCTCAACCCAAACCGCTCGGCGATGCGCTCGGCCGACTCCCCCTGGTGTACCAGCTCGTATTTTTCGTGGAGCGCCGGGTTCAACACCTCGAACCCGCCGCCGATGTCGGAAAACATCGGCACCCGCGTCATCGCCTCGACGCCGCCGGCAATGACGAGGCGCGCGTCGCCCGCCGCAATGGCTTGGGCGGCAAAATGGATGGCCTGCTGGCTCGAGCCGCACATGCGGTTGAGCGTCACCGCCGGCACCGTATGCGGCAGGTCCGATAAGAGCACCCCCAGCCGGCCGACGTTGGCCCCCTGCTCGCCCGCCTGCGTCACGCAGCCGGTGATGACGTCGTCGACGAGCGTCCCGTCCACGCCCGTGCGCGCCAAAAGCGCGTTAAGGACGTGGGCATACAGCGCGTCCGGCCGCACCTGGCGCAGGGCGCCGTTCTTTTTGCCGATGGGGGTGCGGACGGCGTCCACAATGACCGGTTCGCCCATGGTCACCGCTCCTTTCCGTTCGTCAAGGTCGCACCCGCTCGGCGCGCCAGCTCCCGAACCATAATCGTACGCTGGATCTCGTTGGTTCCTTCGTAGATCTGCAGCACCTTCGCATCACGCATCAGCTTCTCCACGGGGTATTCCGCGCTGTAGCCGTACGCGCCGAACACCTGCACGGCTTCCACCGCTGCCCACATCGCCGTATCGGCGGCAAAGGCCTTGGCGTAGGCGGCCTCCAGCGTGTTGGGCGCGCCCACCGCCGCCTTCCACGCCGCCTGGCGCGTCAGCAGGCGGGCCGCCTCTGCGCGCATGCCGATCTCCGCCAGCTTGAAGCCGACGCCCTGGACTTTTGCCCAAAGGCCTCCCGCGCCGCGGCGTAGGCCAGCGCCTCGTCGAGGGCGCGCTGGGCCAGGCCGACGCCGACAGCCGCCACCATCGGGCGGGAGCGGTCGAAGACGCGCATGGCCAAGCGAAACCCACTGCCCTCTTCCCCCAGCAAGGCGTCCGGCCCCAACTCCACATCGTCGAACACCACTTCCGCCGCGCTGGAGGCCCGCTGCCCCATCTTGGGAAGCGGCGCGGAGACGTGCACGCCCGGCGGTCAGGGCATATGCGCCCAACCCCTCGGCAAGGCGCGCGCCGTACGCCTTCCGCTGCGCCTCCGTTCCGGCCAGGGTCAGGGCGTCGGCCACCAGGTTGTTCAGCAGGATGGCCGCGGCGATGCCCGTGCACGCCCAGGCCAGCTCCTCCGCCACGACCACGAGCGCCATCGGCGTGGCCCCGGTTCCACCGTAGGCCACGGGAAGGAGCAGGTTGACCAGGCCCAGGGCGCGGGCCTGTTCGACAATGGCGTGGGGAAAGCGCGCTGTCCGGTCGCATTCCGCCGCGGCCGGCGCAATCACCTCCCGCGCGAAACGGCGTGCCAAGGCCTGAATGTGCCGCTGTTCCTCGGTCAGCGCAAAGTCCATGTGCACCCTCCTCCGCAAACGCGCCATCCCGGCATGGGCATATGGTGCCGCATGGGAACGGGCCCGCACGACGCCGCAGCTATGAATGAATAGTCATTCATCATGAGCTGCGCCGCTCCCGCCGGCCCATAACCGGCGGGATCGCGCGGCATCGTCCTACGCCAGCGCGCCAAAGCGCTCGCGCAGCATGCGCTTTAGGATCTTCCCCGCGGCGTTGCGCGGGAGATCGGGGACGAAATGCACCTTCTTCGGCACCTTGAAGGGCGCCAGGCGTTCCCGCGCGTAGGCGATCAGCTCGTCTTCGCTCACCGCAGCACCCTCCTTCACCACCACGACGGCGGTGACGGCCTCGATCCACTTGGGATCGGGCGTGGCGATGACGGCCACTTCCTTCACCGCCGGGTGGGTGTACAAGACCTCCTCCACCTCGCGCGAGGCGACAAGCACGCCGCCGGTGTTGATCACGTCCTTCTTGCGGTCGACCACGGTGATGTACCCCTCTTCGTCAACGCGGGCCAGGTCGCCGGAGTGGAACCAGCCGCCGGCAAAGGCCTCCGCCGTCTCCTCCGGCTTTTCCCAATACCCGAGGCACAGCTGCGGCGAACGGTACACCACCTCGCCGATCTCCCCCGGCGAAACGTCGCGCATGGCCTCGTCGACGACGCGCATTTCGACGAAGGGCACCGGTTTGCCCGCCGAGGCCGGCCGTTCGGCATGCTCCTCCGGCCGCAGCACGGTGGCCAGCGGGCCGATCTCCGACTGGCCGAAGCAGTTGTACAGGCGCAAATGGGGCAGCCGCTGGCGGAGCGTCTCGAGCACCGGCACGGGCATGATCGATGCCCCGTAATACCCCTTCTGCAGGCAGGACAGATCGCGCCGCGTAAAGTCCGGATGGTGAAGAAGCGCGATCCACACCGTGGGCGGGGCAAAGAAGCTCGTAATGCGCTCCGATTCAAGGGTCGCCAGCACGCGCGCCGGGTCGGGGGCTTCGTGAAGCCAATTCGTGGCCCCTAAAAGCAAATACGGCATAAGAAAGACGTGCAGTTGTGCAGAGTGATAGAGAGGCATGACGTGCAGCACGCGATCCGTGGCCGCAAAATCGAGGGCCAGGACGCAGCTCATGTACTCGTACATCAAGGCGCGGTGCGTCATCATCGCCCCTTTGGGCCTTGACGTCGTGCCCGAGGTGTACAGGAGCTGGACGAGATCCGACTCCTCAAGGTCGCCGTCGGCGCGAGCAGGCGGCTCGATGCGGGCAAGGCGCAGGACGTCGAACCCTTCCCCGCCCCGCAGCGTCCCGTACACGGAGGCGCCCAGCTGCGCGCGCACGTCCTCTACCCGTTCGGCCAGCGCCGGATCGAAAAACAGGGCGCGGCTCCCTGACTGGTTGACGATGTAGACGAGCTCGTCGCCGGTGAGGGCGGCGTTCACGGGCACGTGGACCAGCCCGGCCTTCGCCGCCGCCAGCCACAGCAGGACATACGCGTCGGAATTGCGCCCGTAGGCGGCGACGCGGTCCCCCTTCTGCAGCCCGGCGGCGAGCAGGTGGCCGGCCAGACGCTCGGCTGCCGCATCGAGCTCCCGGTACGTCCACGCGCGTTCTTCGAAGACGAGCGCCACGCGGTCGCCCCATCGCCGCGCGCTGCGTCGGATCAGGTCCCCGACGGTGTTCCGCCAGATCGCGTTCATCGGCAGGCCCCCTTTGCCTTGGATGGCCACTAGCCGGCATCGGCCGTCCCGTAGATGTCGCGATATTGCTCGCGCAGTTTGGCCTTCAGGAATTTCCCGGCCGACGTGCGCGGAATGGCATTGACAAAGACGAAGGCGTCGGGCAGCCACCACTTCGGAAACTTGTCGGCCAAAAAGGCGCGCAGCTCCTCCGGCGTCACCTCGGCGCCCTCCTTCTTCACCACCACGGCCAAGGGGCGTTCCTGCCACTTCGGATGGGCCACGCCGACCACCGCCGCCTCGGCCACGGCGGGGTGGGCCATCAGGGCGTTTTCCAGATCCACCGAGCTGATCCACTCGCCGCCCGACTTGATGAGGTCCTTGACGCGGTCGGTGATCTTCACGTACCCGTGGGGATCGATGGTGGCCACATCGCCGGTGCGGAACCAACCGTCGGCCGTCCAGCTGGATGCCGCCTCCGGCTGGTTGTGGTACGCGGCGGCCACCCAAGGGCCGCGCACCTGCAGCTCGCCCATCGTCTGCCCGTCCCATGGCGCCTCGCCGTCGTCGTTCACCACGCGCACCTCCACAAACGGCACAGGGATCCCCTGCTTGGCACGGTACGCATACTGCTCCTCGACCGGCCGTTCGGCCAGGTCCGACTTGAGGTGGCTCACCGTCCCCAGCGGCGTCGTCTCCGTCATCCCCCAGGCGTGGATGACGCGCAGGCCGTGCCGGTCAAACCCGCGGATCATCGCCTCGGGCGCAGCCGATCCGCCGACGGCAAGGCGCATGCCGGGGACAAGCGACCAGCGTCTGGGCGACCGGTCGAGGGCCTGAAGCACGCCCAGCCAGATCGTGGGCACGCCGGCGGCAAAGGTGACCCTTTCGCTTTCGAACAGCGCGAGCAGGCTCTCCGGGTCGAGATGGGGGCCCGGGAACACCTGCTTGGCGCCAACCATGGTGGCCGCAAAGGGCACGCCCCAGGCGTTGACGTGGAACATGGGCACCACCGGGAGCACCGTGTCGCGGTGGGAGACGGCCAGCGTGTCGGCCAGCGCCGCGGCGAAGGAATGGAGAACGAGGGCGCGGTGGGAATAGACGACGCCTTTTGGGCGACCGGTCGTCCCCGAGGTGTAGCACATGCCGGCCGGATCGTTCTCGTCCAGCTCGGGATAGGCGAAGTCGCCCGTGGCCTCGGCCAAGAGGGCCTCGTAATCGTCGTAGCCCTCGGGGACGGCCTGCCCGGTGAGGGGCACAACGAAGATGCGCTCCACGCGGATGCGGTCTTCGAACTGGCGCAGAAGCGGCACGAGCACGTCGTCGACGATCAGGAAGCGGTCTTCGGCGTGGTTGACGATGTAAGCGATTTCATCCGGGTGCAAGCGGAGGTTCAACGTGTGGAGCACGCCGCCGGCAGCCGGGATGCCGAAGTACGCCTCCAGGTGGGCGTAGTGGTTCCACATCAGCGTGCCCACGCGGTCGCCCTTGGCCAAGCCGAGCCGCTTGAGGCCTTCGGCGAGGGCTTTGGCCCGGCGAACAAAATCGGCGTACGTATAGCGATGAAGCGACTTGTCGGGCCGGCGCGAGACGATCTCCACAGGGCCGAACAATTTGCCCGCGCGCTCCAACAGGTGCGTTAGCGTGAGCGGATAAGCCATCATCGTGCTCGCGATCATGGTGGCCACCCCTCTCTTCCTCATTTTTCCCAATATTTTTAGTTGTCTCGATTGTATCCCGCCCACGCATGCCTGTCAAGTTGACCGTTTCGCCGCAGCCAATGCGGCCTGGCCGAGGCTGATGCCGCCGTCGTTCGGCGGCGCCTCCCGCCCCATCCACACCTCCATCGGGCCGCGCTCTTCCGCCACCGCCTGCAAGAGCGGGCGAAAATCGAGTTCACGCCCGTCCCACGGAAAGGGATAGGCCGTCTTGAGAGGGGCCTGGCGAGCAAGATGCTCCAGCCAGATGGCCGCCTGGCCCACGAAGGAAATCGCCCCCGTAAACCCGAGGAGGGCCGCCACGGCATCAAACAGGCGCCCGACCGAGGTGGTGGGAAAGGTCTGGATGCGCTTTTCCACCAGCTTTTGTGCCGTGAAGAAGCGTTCGGGCAGCTGAAGTCGAACCGCCACCTCCGCCGCCAGCCCGGGAAGCTCGGCGAGAAAGCCGGCCAACGCTTGCAGCGGCACGCGGGCGGCCGCGTCGTCGCCAGGAAGGACGGCGTACCGGAGATGGCCGACACGCTCCAATCCGTCCACCGCGCTGCCCACGAACAACTCGCCGCCCCAGATGGCGCCGTCATCGCCATAGCCCGTGCCATCGAAGGCCACTTCCGTCGCGCCAAACCCGCGCCCTTCCGGCAGCTCACCTCACCCCACTTCATCCCTTCGCATTCCTTCATACCGTCCACAAATTTAGTAACACAATTCGAAACATTCAATAATAAATAATATCGGAAGAAAACGGGTGTTGTCAAGGTTCAACATAAAAACCCCTCCTTGGCGTCCAGAGGGGTTTCGACGTTCAATTTTTTTCCGTTTATTGAATGGGCAAATACACGAAGATTTTCGTTCCTTCCCCAGGCATGCTGCTCACGTCGAGCGTGCCGTCGTGGGCCTCGACAATCGCCTTGCTGTTGGCCAGCCCGAGGCCAATGCCGCAGGGTTTGGTGGTGAAAAACGGCTCAAAAATCTCGTCCAGCCGTTCCGTGGGAATGCCGGGCCCCATGTCGGCTACGGTGATAAGGACATCCGCTTCCAGCTTGCGGACCGAGACCGTAATCTGTCCGCCGGGGGCGGTCGCCTCGATGGCGTTCTGGATGAGGTTGATCAGCACCTGGCGAATCTGGTCGGGATCGAGGTCAACCAAGGGCACCGCCTCGTCGTACTGTTCCGCCAAGCTCACGCTCTTTTCGACCATTTTGCTTTCCAGCAGGCGGCAGGTCTCCGACACCAGCTGCACCACATCGCTTTTGCGGCGCTTGGGTACGGCCGGTTTGGAAATTTGCAAAAAATACTGCACCAAATCGGTGATCCGGTTCAGCTCGTTCATGATGAGGTTGGCCTTCTCTTCGTAGGGGCCGACAAATACCCCTTTTTCCTTCATCATCTGCATGGCCAGGCGAATGATCGCCAGCGGATTGCGAATCTCGTGGGCGATCTGCGCCGAAAACCGCCCCATCACGCTGAGCCGTTCCATCTGCTTGAGGGCCCGCTCCAACTCAACCACGCGGGTGATGTCCCGTGCACACGCGACCAGGCGCCGCACACCGCGCGCCTTGACGTCCAGCCAGAACGTGTCCCACAGGTACTCGCGCGCCTCGCCGGTCACGGGGTGGACAAACGTCTCGCGGAAGTCGCGCAAGCTGCGCTGCTCGCGCAGGCTGATGGCAATGGCGTTGTGGCGTGAGAAGATGCGGTCAACCGACGCGCCTTCGTGCTCGCCAAACTTCCGTCGTGCCGCCCGGTTCATCGATTCGATCGTTCCCTCTTCCGTGCAAATCAGCACCGGGTCGTCGGAAACCTGGACGAGCTCGTTGAACAGGTGGGTGACGTACAGGTTTTGGCTCTTCAGCAGGTACGCCTGCTCGATGGCATACCCCGTCGACAGCACCATGCCCAGCAGGTACGGGCTGTGCTCCTCCCGGTACGCGGCTACGGCCAGTCCACCAATCACCCGGCCTTCCATGTCCCGAAGCGGCGTGGCCGCGCACGTCATGTCGTAAAAGGCTTCGCAATAGTGTTCCCGGCCCACCATCGACATCGGTTCGCCCGTTGCCAGGGCCGTTCCCAACGCGTTGGCGCCGTACACCTTTTCCTGCCAGCACAGCCCCTCGGTGGTGTGGTGCGCCAAGAGCGGATCGGGCAGGCGCTCACCCCGGCAATGCAGCAGAATGCCGTCCGCGTCGCAAATGACGACGATGAAGCGCGTTTTGATCTGCTCGAAGAGGTGGTCGAGAAACGGCTGGGCCACCTCCAGCAAAATGCGGTTGTGGGCTTTCCGGCGGGCAAGCTCTTCCGGCGGCACGGGCGAGACATTGGGCAAGCGGTCCTTCGGCACGCCGTAGCGGCGCGAGCGCTCCCACGCTTCGCGGATTTTTTTCTGTCGTTCCGCTTCCGAAAGCGTCAACGCCGCCTGCGGAATGGGCCACGTGGCTTCGTCCATGCGCGTTCCTCCTTGCGGGGGCATCTTCCTGTTTTGTTCACACTTTTCTATCTTACTACAAGCCGCCCCGCCTGTGGGGAGGCAAAGGAATACCCAATCGCGCGAGGAACGCGCGGAAATCCGCAGGGAGCGGCGCCTCAACGCGCAACAGCGTACCTGTGCGCGGATGGGGAAACGCCAGGCGCCAGGCGTGAAGCGCCGGGCGCGCAAGGAGCATGCGTGCCCCGCCGTAAAGGTCGTCGCCGAAGAGGGGGTGACCCAGATGCGCCAGATGGACGCGGATCTGGTGCGTCCGTCCCGTCAGCGGCCGGACCATCAGCAGCGTGCCGGCGGCTTTGCGCGCCACCACCCGATAGCGGGTGCGCGCCGGTTGCCCGTCTGGTCGCACGGCGCGCTGGATGATCGAGCCGCTCACCCGGCCGATCGGGGCGTCGATGACGCCGGAGGAGCGATCGAGGCGCCCTTCCGCGCAGGCCAGGTACGTTTTCCGCACCGCGCCCGCCGCCAGCAAGCGGGCCAGTCCAGCATGGGCCTCGGGATGCTTGGCGATGAGCGTCGCCCCCGACGTGCCCACATCAAGCCGCGTCACCGGATGGAAGGCGCGTGTTTCGCCGCGTGCGGCCCAGTAGGCCAGCACCGCGTCCATCAGCGTACCGCGCGGATGGTGAACCGTGGGGTGCATGCATTGTCCCGGCGGCTTGTCGACGACGAGAAGGTCCCATCTTCGTACAGGATGCGGATCGCCCCTTGCGCAATCCGTTCTCCATCCGGTTGGCGCACGGCCCGATCACTTCCTTTCCTGCCCCCGAAATCCGTGCATGTCCCCTTCCCAACAAAAAAGGAAGCTCCCACGAGCCTCCTTGTTTTTCTTTCCGCGCCTTCATTTCTGGCTTTTCTTCGCGTCGGTGGCCGGCGGCTTGGCCGCCGACTGCTCCTTTTTCTTTTGCGCCATCACGAGCTGGTAAAGCAAACCCATCACGCCCATCCTCCTTTTGCCGCTCGTGAAACGGCGGAGCGTCCCACTGAATACGTTTTTCTGTACCTATATGGTAACCGAGCGTTTATTATAATGGAAATGCCACTTTTATCGGAACACTTATTTACCCTTTTTATAAGGAGGCGAACGCCGTGCTGTATGAGCAGCTGGAAGTGCTCGCCGCCATTGTCGAAGAAGGCAGCATGAACCGGGCCGCCGACCGGCTGCGCATCACGCAGCCCGCCCTGTCGCGGGCGATCAAGAAGCTGGAGGAACGCTTCGGAACCGCCTTCTTTGAACGGCGCGGCAAGCAGCTCGTGCTCACCCCCGCGGGCCGCCGGGCCTACCAGACGGCCGTCGAGGTGGTGGAGGCCGTTCGCCGCCTCGCCGACGAGCTGGCCGCCCTGGAGACGCCGACGCGCGGCCCGCTGACGCTCGGCGCGGGGCTGACCACCTTGTATCACGTGTTGCCCCCGCTGCTCGGCCCGTTCACCCGCCAGTATCCGGAGATCGACATCAACGTCAAGACCGGTCGCGCCCACGAGATGGTGAAGGCCCTGGAAACCGGCGAGGTGGACTTGGCCTTCATCGCCGCCGACCAGTTCCATCATCCCTACCTGCAGGCCTTCCCCTTGGAGGCGGAAGCCGTCATCCTCGCCGTGCCCGCCCATCATCCGCTGGCCCACGCGCCGACGCCGCTGTCCGTGTCCGCGCTGGACGGCCAGCCGTTTCTGCTCTTTTCCCCGGGCACCTACTACCGCGACTTCCTCGACCGCATCTTTTCCGAATCGGGCGTACGACCGAACATCCGCCTGGAGGTGGACAGTTTCACCACGCTGAAGAAATTGGTCGAGGCGGGACTGGGCGTCACCTTCCTGCCCCAATCGTACGTCCAGGACGAAGTGGCCACCGGGCGCATTGTCGCCGTTCCGGTTCGGGAACTGGCTTCCGTTCGCTTCGTCACCTACCTCCTGTCCCCGCCGCGCGTGCAGCGGGGAACCGCCCGCCTCTTCCTGCAGTTTACGCGAGAATTCTACGCGCTCCGGTAGGCCGGGCCGCATTCCCGGGAGGGCGTGCCGGCCCGATTTCGTCAATGGCGACCGTGCCCTCTGCGGCGCTACCGGCTGCAGCCCCGCGCGGCGATGTCCAGCTCGCCGACCACGCGCCCGCCCTGCACGGCATAGGCGCGGTCGTACAGGTTGACAACGGGGCAGATGTGGTTGGGGATCACCTCGACGCGGTCGCCCACGGCGAGATCCGCCGTCCACGGGGTGACGACGCCGTGCTCGTCGGACACGCGGGCAACGATGCACGCCGGGTGGTCCTTCAGCACGCCGTATCCCGGATGGCGTCCCGGCAGACCGGTGTTGACCGGGTCAGACCCCAGGGCCTTGGCCCCGGCGTCCAGCACCAGGCGCTCACCGTCGCGCACCGTCATCACCGTGGCCAAGACCGTTGCCGCGCACGCGTCCCATTCCCCGCGCACGAGAGCTTGCGAACGGTCGAAATAGGCATACACGCCGGGACGAATCTCGGTGATTCCCGGCAGAATGTCCGTGACCAAAAGCGCCGGCGTGCATCCGATCGACAGCTCAAGGGGGTGTCCCGTGTGCGCGGCAAGGGCCCGCCCCGCCTCCAGCATCGCCCGCTGCGCCGCTTCGGCCAGGCGGCGCATCTCCTCGACGGTCGCGCCGCCGTAGACGTGCCCCTCGTGGGTGAACAGGCCGGCCACGCGCACCTGCGGCCGCTGGTGCAGCACCCATTTGGCGAAGGCGACGGCCGCATCCGGCGCAAGCCCGGCGCGGTGCTGGCCGGTGTCCACCTCGATCATGGCCTCGAAGGGCACCTTGTCCCCGAACACCGCCACTAACCGCTCAATGTGCAAGGGATGGTCGACGGCTACGCGGACGCGCACGCCCTCTGCGACCAGGCGCGCCAGCTGGCGCAGCTTGTCCTCGTCCACCACCGGCGTGCACACAAACAGATCGCGCACACCGCTCGGCACCAAAGCCACCGCCTCGCTCACCTTGGCCACCGTCAGGCCGGCGGCGCCAAGCGCAAGCTGCCGCCGCGCCACGGCCACCGACTTGTGCGTCTTGGCGTGGGGGCGCAGCTTCACACCGGCACGATCGGCGCGCTCCTGCATGCGGCGCAGATTGGCCTCCAGGCGATCGAGATCGATGAGAAGGGCCGGCGTCGGCACCTCGCCGTAAAGCCGGTCGGTGCGCCCACTCCGGTCCGATCTGCCGTTGGACGTGCTCATGTTCTTTCCCCTTTCGAAATTCTCATGCTAAGATTTAAATTAATGGTTTTTTCCTGCGTGCGCCACCGCCTTTGACGGCCCGCACCCACAACCTGAAGGGAAAGGAAGACCAGCCATGGGCGTCACAGTACATCCTTCGCAACAAGTGAAGCGGCTCCCCACCCAGTTTTTCGCCTCCTTGGTGGCCAAGGTGAACCGCGTTCGCGAATCGGGAGCCGATCTCATCAATCTGGGCCAGGGCAACCCCGACCTGCCGACGCCGACGCACATCGTCAAGGCCCTGCAAGAGGCGGCGGAAGACCCGATCCATCACCGCTACCCGCCGTTCACGGGGCTACCGACGCTCAAGGCGGCCATCGTCGACTGGTACCGGCGCGAACACGGCGTCATGCTGGACCCGGAAGCGGAAGTGGCCATCCTGTTCGGAGCCAAGGCCGGCCTCGTGGAAATCGCCCAATGCCTGCTCGACCCGGGCGACGTCTGCCTCGTGCCGGACCCCGGCTACCCGGACTACTGGTCGGGCATCGCCCTCGCCGGGGCGGAAATGGTGACGATGCCGCTGTTGCGAGAGAACGGCTTTCTGCCCGACCTCGCGCGCATCCCACCCGCGGCGCGGCAGCGGGCCAAGCTCATGTTCCTGAACTACCCGAACAACCCGACGGGCGCCTGCGCGCCCGAGGCCTTCTTCGACGACGTGATTCGCTTTGCCGATGAACACAACATCGTCGTGGCCCACGACTTCGCCTACGGGGCCATCGGGTTCGACGGCCGCAAGCCGGTCAGCTTCCTGAGCCGCCCCGGGGCCAAGGAGGTGGGCGTGGAGTTCTACACGCTGTCCAAAACGTACAACATGGCCGGGTGGCGCGTGGGCTTTGCCCTGGGCAACCGCGACGTGATCCGCCTGATCAACCTGATCCAGGATCACTACTACTGCAGCCTGTTCGGCGCCGTGCAGATGGCCGCCGTGGCCGCCCTCACCGGACCGCAGGACTGCGTGCGCGAGCTGGTGGCCACCTACCAGCGGCGCCGCGACGCCCTCTACGACGAGCTGCGCGCGGCGGGGTGGGACCTCCTCCCGTGCGAAGGCTCCTTCTTCGCGTGGCTGCCCGTGCCGAAGGGCTTCACCTCGGCCGCTTTCGCCGATCTCCTGCTGGAAGAAGCCCATGTGGCGGTGGCCCCCGGGATCGGCTTCGGGGCCTGCGGCGAAGGGTACGTGCGCGTGGGCCTGCTCGCCCCCGAAGCACGCCTTCGCGAAGCGGCGCGGCGCATGGCCCACGTCGCCCAGCGGGTCAGCAGCGCGGCGCGGTGACGGAAGGCCAGACGCGTAGCACAGCAAAGGGAGGGACAGTCGCGTCCCTCCCTTTCGTCTTGTGGGGTCACCGGTGTGCGCTTAGGCAATCTCAAACCCCAAGTCTTCCAGCATCTGATAGTCCGCCGACGGCGCCTGTCCTTCCGTGGTCAGGTAGTCGCCGATGAAGATGGAGTTGGCCGCATAGAGCAAAAGCGGCTGCAGCGTGCGCAGGTGCACTTCCCGCCCGCCGGCGACGCGGATCTCCTTGGTCGGGTTGACAAAGCGGAACAGGGCGACCGCCTTCAGGCAGTAGACGGGTGTCAATTCGTTCAGGTGCTCAAGGGGCGTGCCGGGGATGGCATGCAGGAAATTGATCGGAATGGAGTCGATGTCCAGCTCGCGCACGGCAAAGGCCATCTCCACCACGTCCTCGGGCGATTCGCCCATGCCGAGGATGCACCCCGAACAGGGCGAGATGCCGGCCTTGATCACGTTGCGGAGCGTCGCCACGCGGTCGGCGTAGGTGTGGGTGGTGGCGATGTTGGCGTAGTGGCCTTCGCTCGTGTTGAGGTTGTGGTTGTAGCGGTCGACGCCGGCCTCCTTGAGCTTGCGGGCCTGCTCCTCCGTCAGAATGCCCAGGCACGCGCACACCGTCAGCCCCAGCTCCGCCTTGATCTCCTTGACGGCCTCGATCACCGTCTCCAGCTCCCGGTCGGTCGGGCCGCGGCCACTGGCCACAATGCAATAGGTGCCCGCCTTCAGTTCGGTCGCCTTGCGCGCCCCTTCCACGAGCACCTCCTTGGACAGCATCGGATACTTGGCGATCGGCGCTTTGGAGACGATCGACTGGGAACAGTAGCCGCAGTCTTCCGGGCACAACCCGCTCTTGGCGTTGATGATCATGTTCAGGCGCACGCGCTTGCCGTAGTAGTGGCGCCTCACGCGGTAGGCCGCATGCAGGATGGGCAAAAGCTCGTCGTCATCGGCCTGGAGGACGGCCAGCGCCTCCTCGCGGGTGGGTGGCTCGCCCGCGATGGCCTTGTCGGCAAGATGCTCCCAAAACGCCCACCCTTGTTTCGGCGCCGTCGCCTTCTTCGTCACCGTTGGCCGATCCACAATCCCGCCTCCTTTTACGGTTTCTCCTGCGCCTCAACGGGCGCGTTGGGCAACGATCCACACCACGTGGTACGTGGCCGGCACGCCGTCCGGCTCCCCAAACAGACGCTCGTACTGTTCGAGCATGCCGAGCAGGGTGCGCCGATTGGCGCGCAGCGGGCCCGCCGGGGCGTGGCTCGCGCCGGTGCGCTTCACCGCGTCCAGAAAGGCCCGCACCGTGGGATAGCGCTTTCGCCAATGGGCCTCCCGGACTTCGTGCACGGCCAACCCAGCCCCCTCCGCCATCGCCGCCCATGCTTCCGGTGCGAAAAAGATCGGACCGCGGCGCGTCGCCTCCCTGTCGCCCGCGGCGGCGAAGGCGCGATCCAGCTCCCAAAAGGTGCGCGGGCCGAAGGTGGCAAAGGCCAACATCCCGCCCGGGGCCAGGCGTGCCGCCAGCCTTTGCAGCGTGCCAGCGGGATCGGTCAGCCACTGGAAGGTGGCGTTTGACACGATGCGGTCAACGGGCTCGTCGGGCGCCCACTGCTCGATGTCGGCGCACACCCACCACACGCGGGACGAGCCGAGGCGCTCCCGGGCCACGGCAAGCATCTCCTCCGCCAGGTCGACGGCGATGCAGCGGGCCCGGGGATAGCGCGCCAGCAGCTTCTCGGTGAGAATGCCCGTCCCGCACCCGACATCCAGCACCGTCCATACCGACTCAGGCTCCTCCTCCACGGCGGCTAGGCGCTCCAGCAGCGCGTCGGCCATGGCCCGCTGCACCTCGGCGTAGCGGTCGTACTCCCGGGCCCGCCGGCCAAAGTGGCGGCGCACCGCCTGTTTGTCCACGGGATTGGTGGACGTGTGCATCATCGGCATTGCTGGGCCTCCTTCCTTGGGTCAGTCCGGCGCGTCCGCCCTGACGACGGCCTTTCCCGCACCCTCGTGCGGGCCGCTGCGCACCCGCGTCGCGTCGTCGGCACGCCGAAGCGCCGCCAGCTCCGCCGCGAGCCAGCGGGCAAAGGCACGCGGCCGGGCCACATGCGGGGCGTGACCCGCGCCGCACCACACCGTCAGTCGCGCGTTTGGCAGCGCACCGGCGAGGGCGCGCGCGCCGGACAGCGGGCACACCGCGTCGGCCGAGCCGTGCAGAAGGCGCACCGGCACGCGGCAGTGCGCCAGATCCCCCCGCGCATCGCACGCGGCCAGGAAGGCCAAAGCGGCCAGCGCGTCGTCCACCGGCGGCGCGCGGAGAAGACGCCGGCGAGGATCCGGCTCCTCAACCCGCTCCCCGGGGGCGAACAGGTCGTCAACGAAGGCGCGCCACGTGGAGGCCGGGTCGCGCGCAAAACGGCGGGCAAAGCGCCGCAGCGCCCGCTCGTCCCAGCCGTGCGGCCAGTCGGGAGCGGCCACAAAGCGCGCCGTGGCCCCGACGAGGACCAGGGCGGCCACATCGCGCGCCATGTCCCGGGCCATCGAGAGGGTTACCAGGCTGCCCAGCGACCAGGCGACGACCGTCACCGGTCCACCGCCCGCCTCCCGCGCCTGGGAAACGGCCGCGCGAACGACGTGGGAAAAGTCCCCCGGCGCTCGGCACCCCGCCCAGTCCACCGCCACGTGGACCGCGGCGTAGGCGAGATGGGGCCACACCGGCGCCCAGACCGCAGGCGGCATGCCCCAACCCGGCACCCATACAAAGGCGCCCGCGTCCCGCGCCGCTGCGCCTTTCGCCTCTCGCCCCTTCACGTCGCCGGGCCCCCCAGGGCACGCACCGCGTCGATCGCCGCGCGGGCGGCTCGGTCCACGTCACCCTTGTCGTGGAGGGCGGAAAACGAGAAGCGAAGCCGCGCCGTGCCCTCAGGCACCGTCGGCGGGCGAATGGCAACGGCCAAGATGCCCTGTTCCTCCAACGCGCGGCTGACCGCCAGCGCCGCCGCGCTTATGCCGACGATGAGGGGCACGATGGCCGACGGTCCCTCGCCCACGGCCAGTCCCGCCGCCCGCAGTGCGGCGCGAAACCGCGCGGCGAGGTCGAGCGCCTTCTCTCGCCGCCACGGCTCCTCCTGGGCCAGGCGCAGCCCGGACAGCGAGGCAGCCAGCACCGCCGGAGGCAGGCCCGTCGAGTAGACGAGCGAGCGCGCCCGCTGTACGAGCCAATCGATGAGCGTGCGCGAGCCGGCCACGTAGGCGCCGAGGGCCTTGCTGAAGGTCCCCATCTGCACCTCGACGGCCTCGGTGAGCCCCAGGGCGGCCACCAGCCCGGCGCCGCGTGGTCCAAGTAGGCCGGCGCTGTGGGCCTCGTCCACCATCAGCCACGCGCCGTAGCGTTCCTTGAGGGCCACCAGGTCCTCGAGGGGCGCGGCGTCGCCGTCCATGCTGAACACGGCATCGGTGACGATCAGCTTGCGCGCCTCGCGCGGTGCCTTCTTCAGCAGGTGCTCCAGGTGTTCCACGTCGTTGTGGCGGTAGCGCACGTGGTGGGCCCGCGAGAGGACGATGCCGTCGACGATGCTGGCGTGGTTGAGCCGGTCGCTGAAGACGACGTCGCCCCGCCCCACCAAAGCCGGGATGACGCCGACGTTGGCCGCGTACCCGCTGGTGAAGACCACCGCTGCCTCCGTACCCTTCCACCGGGCCACGGCCTCCTCCAATTCCGCCGCCAGGGGCAAATGGCCGGTCACGAGGCGCGAGGCGCCGGCCCCCGTGCCGTAGCGCTCGGCCGCCTCCCGGGCGGCTTCCTTCAGCGCCGGGTGGTCGGCCAGCCCAAGGTAGTTGTTGGACGAAAGATTGAGAAGCCGCCGGCCGCTGCGCAGGACGTAGGAACCGTCAGGATCGGTGACCACAAGGCGGCGACGCAGGCCGGCCTGGTCGCACGCCGCCAGTTGCGCAGCCAGGACGTCGTCCAGTCGTGCGTGCGTTGCCGCCGGGGCGCCGTGCGGAGAACGATTCCGCTCGGGGGGTGTCTTCTCTGGGCGCATCACCGCTTCGTTTCCTCCTTGCCCGCCGCCTGGCGGTCCAGCCACGCCTCCACCGCCGCCACGTCGAGGTACCGCTCAACCCATTCCGCCGCCTCCTCCGGCTCCGGCAGGGCGGGAAGGCGCGGCAGGCGGCCGATCACCGGCACATTCCCGTAACGTTCGATGAGGGACGGGTTGACCCGCTCGCTCACCCCGAGGGGCTCCTCGTAGCCGTTCAGCACCACCCCGGCCACCTCCAGGCCCCGCGAACGGGCGTAAAACACGGTGAGCAGCGTGTGGTTGACCGTGCCCAGGCCCGGCCGGGCGACGACGAGCAGCGGAAAGCCCGCCTCCACGGCGAGGTCGGCCACCGTCCACCCCGGGGCGAGGGGCACGAGCAGGCCCCCGGCCCCTTCCACGAGCAGGTGGCGGTGCCGGCGCGAAAGTTCCGCCAGCGCCGCGCGCACGCGCATCGGGTCAATCGGCCGCCCGGCCCGCGCGGCGGCCACCTCGGGCGCCAGCGGCTCCTCGTAGGCAAAGGGGCAGACGAGGTCCATCGGGTCGCGGGCCCCCGCCCACCGCGAAAGGCGCGCCGCGTCGCTGGCCGGGTCACCGGGCGCATAGCCGCTTTGCGCCGGCTTCATCACGCCCACGTCGCGCCCGCGGCGGTGCAAGGCGGCGGCCAGGCACGCGCCGACAAAGGTTTTGCCCACATCGGTGTCGGTGCCGGTGATGAACAGCCCGCTCACGTCCGCTTCGCCTCCTCCTCCGTCACCTCGGCAATGGCCCGGTGAAGAATGTCGAGCATGGCATCCAGCTCGTCGCGTTGGCTGGCCAAGGGCGGCATGAACACGACCACATCGCCGAGGGGCCGCGTCAGAAGCCCGAGGTCGCGCGCCCGGCGGCAGATGCGCCACCCGACGCGCCGCACGGGATCAAACGGCTCCTTGGTGGCCTTGTCGCGCACCACCTCGATGCCCACCATCAGCCCGGCCTGCCGCACATCGCCGACGTGGGGGAGTTCCGCCACCTCTGCGAGCCGGCCGGCGACGTGTGCGGCCATCCGCTGCACGTGGGCCACCAGGTCGCGCCGCTCAAACAGGTCGAGGTTGGCCAGGGCCACGGCGCAGCCGAGGGGATTTCCCGTATACGAATGGCCGTGGTAGAAGGTCTTCCCCTCGTGGTAGTCGGCATAGAAGGCGTCGTACACCCGGTCCGTGGTCAGCGTGGCCGCGACGGGCAGGTACCCGCCGGTGATCCCCTTGCCCAGCGTGAGGAAGTCCGGCGTCACCCCCTCGTGCTCGACGGCGAACATCCGCCCGGTGCGGCCGAAGCCGGTGGCCACCTCGTCGCAGATGAGGAGCACGTCGTGGTCCCGGCAGCGCTCGGCCACGGCGCGCAGGAAGCCTGCGGGCATGCGAATCATGCCCGCCGCCCCCTGCATGATCGGCTCGACGATCAGCGCGGCGATCTCTCCGGCCTTCTCTTCCAGCACCCGGTCGAGCTCGGCCAGGCAGTCGGCGGCGCACGCCTCCGGGTCGCCCGAGGGATGGCGGTAGACGTACGGATAGGGCACGCGGAGGGTCGGAAAGAGCAGCGGCCGGTACAGGCCGTGGAACGTCTCGATACCCCCGACGCTCACCGCCCCCAGCGTGTCGCCGTGGTAGGCGCCGGTCATCGTCACGAACCATTGCTTTTCCGGGCGGCCGATGTTGCGCCAGTACTGGAAGGCCATCTTGACGGCGATCTCCACCGCCTCGGCCCCGCTGTCGGAGAAGAACACCTTCGTCAGCCCCGGCGGGGCGATGTCGGCCAGGCGCTTGGCCAGGAGCACCGCCGGCACGTTGGCGCTGCCGAGGAGCGTGGCGTGGGCCACCTTACCAAGCTGGTCGATGATGGCCTGGTTCAGCTCGGGGACGTTGTGCCCGTGCACGTTGAGCCACAGCGAGGCATACCCGTCCCAGTACGCCCTCCCGCGTACGTCGAAGAGACGCACCCCTTCGCCGCGCTCGATGATGACGGGTTCGTCTTCGCAATAGTCCTTCATTTGCGTAAACGGATTCCACAGGTGCCGCACGTTGAATTCGCGCAGCGTCTCGTACGAAAAGGGCTGTTCCGCCACCTGTCCGCATCCTCCCGTTTGTGGTTTCGCGCGCTTCCTTCGCTGAATTGTTAGCCTCATTATACGACTAGATTAACAAATAAGGCAAGAAAAAAATTCCTCGTTTGCGCAGCAAAAAAGCTGTTCGCGCCGCGGCGAACAGCTTACGTTTCGTTTATGGATGGTGCGGTCGGCGAGACTCGAACTCGCACGGCCCGAAGGCCACTGCCCCCTCAAGACAGCGTGTCTGCCAATTCCACCACGACCGCACAAGATTGGTGAGCCGTGCAGGACTCGAACCTGCGACACCCTGATTAAAAGTCAGGTGCTCTACCAACTGAGCTAACGGCTCATGGATTGATAACACATGGTTAACTATACACCATTTCTCCCAAATGCGCAAGGGGATTTTGGCTCTAGGTCAATAATTGTGGATGCGAGGTCAACCAAGCCAAGGGAACAAAAGCGAG
>NZ_BMOF01000019.1 GCF_014646935.1 Calditerricola satsumensis
GTGCTTCTTCTGACACCACCACGATATCAGGAGGTTTTCATTTGCTCAAACCCCCGCATGTCCTACATACGGGCCGAGCAGCATCGGTTGGCGCATTATCCCCAAAACGCGGGCAATCACCTCGTATTTGGCAACACCACAGCCCCCACCTCGTGGGACTGCTTCCCCGCGTGGCCGTCGAATCCTTTGTCGAACTACGGTAATTTTTGACGAAAAATCCCTTCGGTTGAAGCGGGACTGGAATACGTCTACTTGGACTGGAAGGATCTGTATAATGGGATTGCAACGTGCCGACCAGTTTTCACGTTCAGGAGTTGTGTTGTCCTTGGCGATCGTTTCGGGGGCTATGGCCTTGTACTTGACCGTCGAAACGGTCGGGATGGCGGAGACCCACCATAAAGCGCACCCGGTCATGTTTCCAGCGCCGGGCGAACAGCACCCGGTGTGGAAGAGCGTGCAACAAGTTCACGCCGCGCTCAATGAACAGCTCGGATGGGGGCGATGGAAAGACCTAGAAAACAAAGCGAGCAATGAATGGGGATGTTGGATCAGGAGGGCGGATAGCCTGTCCACCGAATTGGAAATGGCGGCAGAAGTGCTTGTAAACAAAGAATTGCGCGAACGTTATTTGGAGGCGGCCATTGGACGCGGAACTGACCGGACGCGTGTCCGAAAAAACTTCGCAAAGACGCTGAATTCCGCCCAAAGAGTTCCCGGTGGAATCGGTCGGCCTAACTGTGACGATTTTTCGGGCAAACCAAAATCAAAATTCGTGACAGCGCATGAGAACAAGACAACCAAAACACTCTTTGAGTTGGCAAACGGGGGTCTCCAAAAAAGGCGAGAGCCGAGAACCCTTGCAGCGCAAGGATTCCCGGCTCCTGTGTGGCTCGGCGAGATCACACTTCCATGATGATGGGGAGAATCATCGGGCGGCGACGCGTCATGTCGTAAAGGTACCGGCCCAACGCGTCGCGCACGTTGTTCTTCAACGTCGACCAGTCTTGAATGTTCGCCTCGATGCACTTCGTGAGCGTCTGCGTGACGATGCGGTTGGCTTCCTCGAACAGTTTCTCCGACTCGCGGACGTAGACGAACCCGCGGGAGATGATGTCGGGACCGGACAGAATTTTGCCGTCCTGTTTGCTCAGTGTAACGACAACCACGAGAATTCCGTCCTGAGACAGGACTTTGCGGTCTCGCAGGACGATGTTGCCCACATCGCCGACACCCAGCCCGTCGATGAGCACGTTGCCCGCGGGAATCTTCGGGCCATATCGGGCCTTGCCGCCCGCAATTTCCACGGTGTCGCCGTTGTCCAAAACGAAGATGTTCTCCGGGGGAATTCCCACCTGCTCGGCGAGCTTGGCATGCATGCGCAACATGCGGTACTCGCCGTGGATGGGAATAAAGTACTTCGGCTTGATCAGGTTGAGCATCAGCTTGAGCTCTTCCTGACTGCCGTGACCGGAGACGTGCACGCCCGGATGCGTTCCGGCAGCGTGGTAGACCACCTCGGCGCCGAGGCGGAAGAGCTGGTCAACCGTTCGCCCGACAAACCGCTCGTTGCCCGGAATGGGGGTGGCAGCAATGATGACCGTGTCGCCCGGCAAAATGTCGATCTTCTTGTGTGCCGACCGGGCCATCAAGGTGAGGGCGGACATCGGCTCGCCCTGGCTCCCCGTCGACAGAATGACCACCTTATGAGCGGGGAGCTTGTTGATTTCGTCCGGCTCCACGAGCATGCCCGGCGGCACTTTCAGGTATCCCAGGTCGATGGCCGTCTGCACGACGTTGATCATGCTCCGGCCGACAATCGTCACCTTCCGTCCCACTGCGGCCGCCGCATCGATCACTTGCTGGATGCGGTGAATGTTCGACGCGAAGGTGGCCACCACAATGCGCTGTTTCGCCTTGTGGAAAACGTCCAAGATCGCTTCGCCGACCAGACGTTCTGACCCCGTGTAACCGGGACGCTCGGCGTTGGTGCTGTCCGACATCAGCGCGAGCACCCCGCGCTCCCCGATTTCCGCCATCTTGGCGAGATCAGCCACCTGGCCACCGACCGGCGTCTGGTCGAATTTGAAGTCGCCCGTATGCACGACAATCCCTTCCGGCGTCTCCAGGCAAATGCCGACCGAATCGGGAATGCTGTGGTTGGTGCGGAAAAACGTCGCCCGGAAGACGCCAAGGCGGATTTCCGACTTGGGATGGATGAGCACCCGCTTCGTTTGATTCAGGATGCCCGCCTCACGGAGCTTCGCCTCCACCAACCCGAGCGTCAGCTTCGTGCCGAACACCGGAACGTTGACGCGCTTGAGGACATAGGGCAGCGCCCCGATATGGTCCTCGTGACCGTGCGTGAGCAGGATCCCCCGAACCTTGTCCTTGTGTTCCTCGAGGTAGGAGATGTCCGGGATGACCATGTCAATCCCGAGCATCTCCTCCTCGGGGAACATCAGCCCCGCATCGATCACGACGATGTCGTTGCCGTACTGGACGCAGTACATGTTCTTGCCGATCTCGCCGAGCCCGCCCAGTGCAAAGATCAGCAGTCTGCGGTTGTACCCTTTCGACAACTGGTGCCCCTCCTATAGGGGTTGCCGTTACACCGTTCGAGCCGCACACAGTCACTTGGTCCCATTATACCCGAGAAGACCGAATGTGACAAGTTGAAACAGGAAAACCTTCCCGGCGATTACCGGCGCGGAAGCAGTTTCGCCAGCGCTTGGCGCTGGTTTTCGTCCAAGGGGACAAGCGGCAGGCGTACGCCGCCGACGGGAATGCCCATCATGTTGAGGGCCGCCTTGACCGGCACCGGGTTCGGGGCCATGAACAGCCCCTCAAACAGCGGCAGCAGCTTGCGATGGAGAGCGGCGGCGTGGGTCACGTCGCCGGCGAAGAAGGCTTCCATCATCTCCTTTATTTCCCGTCCCACCACATGCGACGCCACGCTGACGACCCCCACCGCCCCGATGGCGAGAGCCGGAAGCGTCAGGTAGTCATCGCCGCTGTACAAGAGGAAATCATCGGGCGTCTGTTCAATGATCGTCGCCATCTGCGACAGGTTGCCACTCGATTCCTTGACGGCGACGATGTTGTCGATGGCGGAGAGGCGCACCACCGTCTCCGCGCTCAGGTTGACGCCGGTGCGGCCGGGAATGTTGTAGAGCATGATCGGCAGGCGCGTGCTCTCGGCAATCGCGCGGAAGTGCTGGTACAGGCCTTCCTGGGACGGCTTGTTGTAGTACGGGACGACGCTCAGGATGCCGTCCACGCCGGCCTCCTCGGCCAGCTGCGTGAGCTTCACCGCCTCCGCCGTGTTGTTGCCGCCGGTGCCGGCGATCACCTTGCCGCGCCCCCGGACCTTTTCCACGACGAAACGAAACAGCTCGAGCTTTTCCTCTTTGCTCAGCGTAGGCGACTCGCCCGTCGTCCCGGCCACGACGACGCTGTCCGTCCCCGTGGCGAACAGATGATCGAGGAGTCGCTCCACCGCCGCATAATCCACCCGCAAATTGTCGTCGAAAGGCGTCACCATTGCGGTGATCAGTCGTCCGAACAGCACGCCGCTTCCGCCTCCTGCGCACCGATTTTGTGGAGGTTGAACTTCCGGTGCAGGGCGCGCACGGCCCGCACCATGTCTTCTTGCCTGACGAGCACCCAGATGGTGGTGTGCGAGTCGGCCGACTGGAGGATGGGGATGTCCTCCTCGGTCAGCGCCTCGGTAATCATGGCCATGACGCCGGGCACGCCGGCCATCCCCGCCCCGATGGCCGACACCTTGGCGCAGTGCGGCACGAGCTGCGGCGAAAAGCCCATCTCGCGCAGGATGGCCGCCGCGCGCTCGGCCTCCTCGTCGGCCACCGTGTATACCACGCCGGTGGGGTTGACGTTGATGAAATCGACGCTGATGTGGTGTTCGGCCATGGCCTTGAACACCTTGAGGTGCACGTCGTACTCGCCTTCGGGCGCCGGCACCTTGATCTGCGTGATGTTGGCCACGTAGGCGATCCCCGTGATCGGCCGGTCGCGGAACTCCGTGGCGATGCGGTTCTTCTCGGCGACGCTGGTGACGAGCGTTCCGGGGTCATCGGAGAAGGTGGAGCGGATGCGGATCGGCGTGTTCGTCTGCATGGCGATCTCCACCGCCCGCGGGTGGATCACCTTGGCCCCCTGATAGGCCATGTTGCACACCTCGTAGAACGTCACCGTCGACAGGGGGCGGGCGTCTTCCACGATGCGCGGGTCGGCCGTCATCACGCCGTCCACGTCGGTGAAGATGTCCACGTATTCCGCGCGGAGGGCGACACCCAGGGCCGTGGCCGTCGTGTCGCTGCCGCCGCGCCCAAGGGTGGTGATCTCCCCTTCCGCCGTCTGGCCTTGGAACCCGGTGACGATCACCACGTCGCACTTCTCCAGCTCGTCGCGGATCCGCTTCGGGTTGATGCTGACGATGTGCGCATTGGTGTGCTCGTTGTCCGTCACGATGCCCGCCTGGCCGCCGGTGAGGAGGCGCGCCTTGAGCCCCGCCCGCGCGAAGTCGGCCACCAGCACGGCGCCGGCGATAATCTCCCCGCAGTGCATCAAGAGGTCACGCTCGCGCGGGGGAAGGAGCACCCCTTCCTCGTCGCGCACGAGGTCAAGGAGCGTGTCGGTGGCGTAGGGCTCGCCGCGCCGCCCCATGGCCGACACGACGACGACGACGCGGTACCCTTCTTCCATCGCCCGGCGCACATGGTGGATGACCCGCGCCCGCTTTTCCGGCGCGTTGACCGAGGTGCCGCCGAACTTCTGCACGAGGATGCGCATGGCCCGTCCTCCCCCTCACGCATCAATCCGCAGGAAGAGATGCTCGGCGATCTGCACCGCGTTGAGGGCGGCGCCCTTCAGCAGCTGGTCGCCAACGACGAAGAAGTCGAGGGCGTTGTCAAAGGCGAGGTTCCGGCGGATGCGCCCCACCTCGACGTTCCCCTTGCCGCTGGCGGTGAGGGGCATGGGATAGCGCCGCTCGGCTGGGTCGTCGACCACCTCCACGCCCGGCGCCTCTGCCAGCACGGCGCGGGCCGCCTCGGGGGTCACCGGGCGCGCGAACTCGACGGTGACGGCCTCGGCGTGGGCGCGCAGCGTGGGGACGCGCACGGCGGTGCAGCTGATGCGGATCGAATCGTCGCCGAAGATCTTGTGCGTCTCCCAGACGACCTTCATCTCTTCGCGGGTGTAGCCGTTGTCCTGGAAGGCGTCGATCTGCGGGATGACGTTGAAGGCCAGGGGATGGGGAAACACCTCGCCCCGCGCCTCCTCGCCATGGAGCACCCGGCCGGTTTCGCGCAGGAGCTCCTCCATCGCCGCGGCCCCCGCCCCGCTGGCCGCCTGGTACGTGCTGACGATGACCCGCTTGGCGCGGAAGGCCTGGTGCAGCGGCCAGAGGGCCACGGCCAGGATGGCGGTGGTGCAGTTGGGGTTGGCGATGAGCCCCTTGTGGCGCGCCAGGGCGTGGGCGTTCACTTCCGGCACGACGAGGGGGACGTCCGGCTCGTAGCGGAAGGCTGACGAGTTGTCGATGACCACAGCCCCGCGCCGCACGGCTTCGGGTGCCAGGGCCTTGCTCGTGCTTCCCCCCGCGCTGAACAAGGCCAGGTCGATCCCGTCAAAGGCCTCCGGCGTCGCCTCCCGCACGGTCACGGCCCGGCCGCGGAAGGCGACCGTCTTCCCCGCCGACCGCGCCGAGGCGAGGGGGCGCAGCTCGCCAACGGGAAAATCGCGCTCCTCCAAGAGGCGCAGAATCTCTCGTCCGACCGCTCCCGTTGCGCCGACGACAGCAACGTTCAACCGCCTGTTCGCCACGTCGTTCTCTCCTCTCCCATAGGCTGCCGCGCTCCGCTACAGGAACGCGGGCGCGTTGTCTCCAACAAGGCGAAGGGCGTAGGCCGGTGCCCTACGCCTGGGTGTAGCGATACGTTTCGATGAGAACGGGTTGCAGCTGCCGGCCTTC
The DNA here is from genome assembly GCF_014646935.1 of Calditerricola satsumensis. Classification (GTDB taxonomy): domain Bacteria; phylum Bacillota; class Bacilli; order Calditerricolales; family Calditerricolaceae; genus Calditerricola; species Calditerricola satsumensis. The sequence continues at coordinate 5,996 of NZ_BMOF01000019.1, forward strand.
CAAGGCCGCCGCCACCGTTTCGGGGATCAGCGCCATCCGCGCCACGAGAGAGTTGGGTTTCTTATCGGGCGCGTCTTGCCCAAAGGGAACAAAGTAGATGTTCTTGGCGGCGATGAGCTTGGCGATGTTGGCCGCATTGAGTCCCAGGCCGTCGTTGGTGGAGATGGCCACGACGACCGGACGCCCGTTGCGCATCGTCGCCTTGGCCGCCATCAGCACCGGGCTGTCGGTGATGGCGTTGGCCAGTTTGGCCGTCGACGCGCCGGTGCAGGGGGCGATCACCATGCAGTCGAGGGCCTTGGATGGCCCGAGAGGCTCGGCCTCGACAATGGAGGCAATCACGTCGCGTCCTGTGATCTCGCGCAGCCGGCGCAGCCAATCCTCGGCGTCACCAAAGCGCGTGTTCGTGGTGGCCACGGTGTGGGTGACGATCGGAATCACCGTGGCGCCGGCGTCGACGAGCCGCTTGATCTGCGGCATCACCTCGGCGTACGTGCAGTGCGAACCGGTCAGGCCGAAGCCGATGGTTTTCCCGCTCAGGTTCACGGCAAACCCTCCTGGTTCCCCTTCTTTTCGAGGATCAGCCGGATGATCGTGTTGGCCAAGATCTGTCCGGCTGTCTTCGGGGCAACGATCCCGGGCAAACCAGGGGCCAAGAGCGCCTTGATGCCGCGTTTTTCCGCGTAGCGAAAGTCGGTGCCGCCGGGGCTCGACGCCAGGTCGATGATCACGGCGTGCGGCGGCATGCGCGCGATCACTTCCGCCGTCAACACAAGGGCCGGAATGGTGTTGAACACGATGTCCACGTCGCGCACGCACTGGGCCAGGTCGCGCAAATAAAACGGCGCATACCCCATCGCAAAGGCACGCGCGTAGTGTTCGGGTCGCCGCACACCGACGCGCACGTGCGCCCCCAGCGCCTTGAGCCCTTGGGCCAAGGTGAAGCCCGTGCGGCCCAGCCCCAGCACGATCGTTTGTGCGTCGTGGAGGGTGATGTCCGTGTTCTGGATGGCCATCATGAGGGCGCCTTCCATCGTGGGGATGGAATTGTAGATGGCCACCTCGTCCACATCGAGGAGCTGGATGAGCCGCAAACGGTGCCGCTGACAGAGATTCAGCAAATACGGTCGGGCCATTCCGGTGAACACCAGGGTTGACGGCTTGAGCTGCGCCGCGTGCTCATCGCGGAAGACGAGGGTGCCAGGGGCGAAGATGCTCTCCACGTGGCCGTTGTCATCCGTGCCCACGACCGGCAGCACCAACACGTCGATGCCGGTCAGTTCTCCGGGAACCCAACGCCCTTTCGTCGTGCCTACCGGTGGCGGATTGAGGTTGTCATACCCAAACAGCGTGACCGTCGCATCCAGTTCCACGCATTTGCGAATCACTTCCAAATGACGGGCGTCTCCGCCAGCAAACGCGATGTGGATCCCCGTCAACATGCGGGCGTTCCCCTTTCAGACCATTGTACTCGAAAACGTGGCGATTGCAAACCGTATCCAATGGGTCGCAACCGGGATCGCGCCAAGTCTGGTGCATCCTATTCCGCTGCACCCTCAAGGGTGAATCGCCCGCGATGACGGAAAGCCTACGGTTCCGAGGGATGCGGACCGTCCGTCACCGCCTGGCTGCTGCGCACGATGATCAGGTCCGGTCCCACCGACAAGACGGCATCCCAAGGAATGACGATGGCGGCGCGCCGCCGCGGAAAGCCGAACAGGGACGGGGCGGCGAGCACGATGGCCTCGATCCGCCCCGAGGGATCGAGGAGCAAATCGGCATCCCCGAGCACGCCCAGCCGCTCCCCGCGATCATAGTCGATGATCTCCTTTTCCTTCATCTCCCGAAAGCGCATGCACGTCCCCCCCTTCACGTTGCGGTTTATGTATATGTCGTCTCCCGCACGCGTTGCTCACCTCCCTGTCGGCCTGCACAAAAAAACGCCCCCTCCTCAGGGGGCGCTGCGTCATCTTACGCCGGTATGCCCAAACCCGCCGCTTCCCCGTTCGCTGGGCGGCAGTTCCGCCACCTCCTCCAGCGTCACGCGGGGCACGGTTTGGAACACGAGCTGGGCGATGCGGTCGCCGCGCTTGACGGTGAAGGGGGCTTTTCCGAGGTTGATCAGGATGACGCCGATCTCCCCCCGGTAGTCGGCGTCGATGGTGCCCGGCGTGTTGAGGCACGTGATGCCGTGCTTCAGGGCCAGGCCGCTGCGGGGCCGCACCTGGGCCTCCAGCCCCTCGGGCATGGCGAGGGCGATGCCCGTCGGAATCAGCGCGCGCTCGCCGGGCTGGAGCGTCACCGGCTCCGTCACCGCGGCGCGCAGGTCGAAGCCGCTGGCGCCGGCCGTCATCGTCTCGGGCAGGGGGAGATCGTCGTTTCCGGGCAGGCGCTTGATCCACACCTTATACAAGGGCATCCCTCCGGTAGGTGGCCGGCGGCTCGTCGAGGGGGGCTACCATGGCCAGTGCGAGCGGATGGGACAGAACCCGCTGGGCCACCCGCCGCACCGTCTCCAGGGTCACCGCCTCGATCCGCTCGAGGATCTCGTCCAGGGTAAAATGCCGGCCGAGGAGCAGCTCGTTTTTGCCGAGGCGGCTCATGCGGCTGTTCGTGCTCTCCAGGCTGAGCATGAGGCTTCCTTTCAATTGTTCCTTGCCGTTCTCCAATTCCGCTTCGGTGATGCCCCGCTCCTTCACGTCGCCCAGGATGTGCGTGACGAGGTCGACCACCTGATCCACTTGGCGCGGCGCCGTGCCGACGTAGATGGTAAAGAGCCCGCCATCGCGATAGCCGGAATGATAGGAATAAACGGAATAGGCCAATCCCCGCTCCTCGCGCACCTCCTGGAACAGGCGCGAGCTCATGCTGCCGCCCAGCACGTTGTTGAGAAGGATGAGCGAATAGATGTCCGGGTCGTCAAGGGGCAGGCCCGGCAACGTCAGGCAAAGGTGGGCCTGCTCGGTCTCCTTGGCCCGCACGGCCACGCCGGCCTCAAACGCCGGCGGCGGGGGCGCTTTGCGGTTGCCGTGGCGGGAGAAGGCGCCGAAGTGCTTTTCGATGCGCTTGAGCACCGTGTCGTCGATGTTGCCGGCGACGGTGATCACCGTGTTTTCCACGTTGTAGTGGTCCTCGATGTAGAGAAGCAGGTCGTCGCGCGTAAACGCCTGCAAATTGGCCTCGCTTCCCAATATCGGGAACCCCAGCGCATGGCCGGGAAAGGCCGCCGCGGCGATGAGGTCGTGCACCAGCTCGTCGGGGGTGTCCTCGTACATGCGGATCTCTTCGATGATGACGTTCTTTTCCTTTTCCAGCTCCGCGGCGTCAAAGAGGGAGTGGAAGAACATGTCGGCGAGCACGTCGAGGGCGATTTCCACGTGCTGGTCGAGCACGCGGGCATAGTAGCACGTGTACTCCTTCGACGTAAACGCGTTGACGTTGCCGCCGATGCTGTCGAACGCCTCGGCGATCTGCCGCGCCGTCCGGCGGGTGGTGCCTTTAAACATCATGTGCTCGATGAAATGGGAAATGCCGTTGGTGGCAGGGGTTTCGTATTTCGAACCCGTTCCCACCCACACGCCGATGGCCACCGAGCGCACGGAGGGAATGGATTCGGTGATGACGCGCAAACCGTTGTCCAGCGTTCGCTTTTGTATCACGCGCATCCTCCTTCGCCGTAGCTTCGGTATTCACTATAGCAAACCGCATCGTCGCCTTTCAATCAAAACCCCACCCCGCTTGATCCCTGATTTTCTGTTGGGGGAAAAGGGACCGTCACCCGTTCCGGCGACAGGCAATCGCTCACCGTGCTCGGGATGAGCTCCTTGGCGCGGATGCCGCGGATCAGCGCCGGAAGGGCCTTCACCGTCGGCTCCGTCGGGTGCATGAGGATGAGGGCGCCCCCGTGCACACGGGGAACGATGCGCTGGACGATCGCCGTCTCCGGCGGCCGCTTCCAGTCGACGGTGTCCAGTGTCCACAGGATCGTCTTCATCCCGAAGGCCTGCCAGGCCAACCGCACCGTCCGCTCGTCGTAATCGCCGGCCGGCGGGGCAAGGAGGCTGGGCCTCACGCCCACCGTCCGCTCGATCACCTCGTTCGTCCGCGCGATCTCCTGCTCGATGCGCGCGGTGGAGACGCGGCTGAAGAGCGGGTGGGAATAGCCGTGGTTGCCGATTTCGTGCCCGGCGGCGGCGATTCTCTTGGCCACGTCGGGGTTTTTGGCCACCCACGAGCCGTCGAGGAAAAAGGTGGCCCGCACCCCTTCGCGCCTCAAGATGTCCAGCATGGGTTCGATCCACTCCGTGCCCCACGACACGTTGACCATCAGGGCCACGACGGGTTTTTGCGGATTGCCCTTGTAGATCGGCGCCGGCATGAGGTCGTCGAGCTGCACCTTGGGCGGCACCTGCCGATACACGAGCGCCTCGGCGCTCACCACCCCCATGGCCCGCGATTTCCAGTACGACTGCTCCACGTCCACCTCGAGGCCGTTGTACCCGGGGATCGCCTTCCACACCGGGTCGAGGCGGGCGTCGACGGGCGGCACGCGGCGCGCGGCCGCCAGCTGCCGAACCTTGGCCATCCATTCCTCGTCGACGGGCTCCTTCGGCGCCGCGGGCGCCAGGGCCGCCCCATAGCGGTCGATGGGCCCGCGGGAAGCGAGGGCCCACAGCACGCAAAACGCGACGAGGAGCGCCACAGCGAATCGCCCCGCGTCGCGTCGGTCGCGTCGCTCGCGTCGGCTTCGCATGCGTCATCCCCCCACTTCCATGCGTATGTCCGCGCAGGGGGACGCTTGCCAGTGAGTTGAGCCGTTTTCGAGTTGTCGGGTTTCGTCTTCTTTGAGCTCTTATCCAGATCCGCTTGGCATCATCTATTGGGTACAACTCGTTCCCGACGAGCGGATTGCCTATCTTGGGTCCAGCAAGCCATACTTAGGTTTTATCCAAGCATACCCCCCTTCGTAATCTTACTAGAATTTGGTGGCTCGATTTCCCCGAGTACCCCGAGTTCCCTTTCATCCCTGTAGTGGCTCTGTAGCCGATAAAATGCAGCCCATCTTACGATCTGGGGACAGCCTTCTCCGGCGACGCCGCGTCCGGTTGAACTGGGGAACGGCTTTGCCGAACCCGTCTCCGTCACCAAATGCCAGGAAATCCCGATCATGGTCATGCCCTGGCCGAACCCGGAGAACAGATTGGCAAAAAACAGCTTCTGAACATTCCGATCGAAAAACACCTCTTTCATCCTGCGCATCCCCCACCCAAAAATAAAAAAGAGGCAGAACGCCTCTCTTTGCTCCGTCACGACTTGGCTCCCTGGGCGGCCTGCTCCTGCAGCACCGCTTTGCGCGACAGGTTGATGCGCCCGAGGGAGTCGATTTCCGTCACCTTGACGACGATGGTGTCGCCCACCTTGACCACGTCTTCCACCCGGCCGACACGCCCTTCGGCCAGCTGGGAGATGTGCACGAGCCCTTCCTTGCCGGGCAGGATCTCGACGAAGGCGCCGAACTTCTCAATGCGCTTGACCGTCCCGACATACGACTCGCCGACGACGACGTCGCGCACGAGGTCCTCGATGATCTTCTTCGCCTTTTCGTTCTGGGCCGGGTCGACGTGGGTGATGTAGATGCGACCGTCCTGCTCGATGTCGATCTTCACGCCCGTCTCGTCGATGATGCGGTTGATCACGCGGCCGCTCGGGCCGATGACCTCGCGGATCTTGTCGGGGTTGATCTGCATGACGAGGATCTTGGGCGCATACGGCGAGACGGTCTTGTTCGGCTCGGGGATCGTCTCGAGCATCTTGTTGAGAATGTACAGCCGCGCCTTGCGCGCCTGCTCCAGGGCAATGCGAAGCGTCTCGCGGTCGATGCCGGCGATCTTCATGTCCATCTGCAGGGCGGTGATCCCCTTGGTCGTGCCGGCCACCTTGAAGTCCATGTCGCCGAGGGCGTCCTCGATGCCCTGGATGTCGGTCAGCACCCGCACCTGATCGCCTTCCTTGACCAGGCCCATGGCGATCCCCGCCACCGGCGCCTTGATCGGCACGCCGGCGTGCATGAGGGCCATCGTGCTCGCGCAGATGCTGGCCTGCGACGTGGAGCCGTTCGACTCGAGCACCTCGGAAACGAGGCGGATCGTATAGGGGAACTCCTCTTCCGACGGGATCACCGGCTCCAGCGCGCGCTCGCCGAGGGCCCCGTGGCCGATCTCACGGCGTCCCGGCCCGCGGATGGGCCGCACTTCCCCCACGCTATAGGGCGGGAAGTTATAGTGGTGCATGAACCGCTTCGACTCTTCCAGGTCGATCCCGTCGAGCATCTGCATGTCGCCCTTGGCCCCCAGGGTGCAGACGGTGAGCACCTGCGTCTGGCCGCGCGTGAACAGGGCCGACCCGTGCGTCCGCGGAAGCAAGCCGACTTCGCAGGAGATGGGCCGGATCTCGTCGAGGGCCCGCCCGTCGACGCGGGTGTTTTCCTCGATGATCAGGCGGCGCACTTCCTCCTTGAGGATCTTGTGCAGCGCGTCCTTGACCATCGTGAGGGCCTTTTTCTGCTCCTCGTCGTCACGATCGGCCAGCTGGGCCTCAAAGTGCTGGAGCGTCTCCTCATTGACGGCGTCGATGGCCGCCTGGCGCTCCTGCTTTTCCGGCTTGCGGATCGCCTCGAGCAGCTTGTCCGTCGCGTAGGCGCGCACGGCCGCTTCCAGCTCGGGGTCGATTTCGTAGAGCTCGGGCTCCATCTTCGGCTTGCCGATCTGCGCGCGAATCTCTTCGAGGAACAGGCAGATCGCCTTCACCTGCTCGTGGCCGTAGAGGATGGCCTCGAGCATCACGTCTTCCGGAATCTGGTCCGCGCCGGCCTCCACCATGTTGACGGCGTGCTTTGTGCCGGCGACGACGAGGTGCAGGTCGCTCTTTTCGGCCTGCTCCACCGTCGGGTTGATGACAAACTGGCCGTCGACGCGGCCGACGATCACCCCGGCGATGGGGCCGTCAAAGGGAATGTCCGACACCGTCAGCGCCGCCGACGCCCCGATCATGCCGGCAATCTCGGGCGAGCAGTCCTGGTCGACGGACAGCGGCGTGACAATCACCTGCACTTCGTTGCGAAAGCCGTCGGGGAAGAGCGGGCGGATGGGCCGGTCGATGAGGCGGCTGGCCAGGATGGCCTTGTCGCTGGGCCGGCCTTCGCGCTTGATGAAGCCGCCGGGTATCTTCCCCACGGCATAGAGCCGCTCCTCATAGTTGACGGTGAGCGGGAAAAAGTCGAGGTCTTTCGGTTCCTTCGAGGCCACCGCCGTGGCCAGCACGACGGTGTCGCCGTAGCGGACGAGAACGCCCGCGTTCGCCTGGTTGGCCACCTTGCCGAATTCGAGGGAAAGCGGGCGGCCAGCCAGTTCCATCGTGAACACGTGGCTCATCGAGAACAAGGTGCCTCCTCTCTGCGCTCCACCAGTACCGTAAGCTCGAAAGCCCCAAAGGGGAAGGAAACCGCATGGCAACTCAATGCGCCAACGGGATATGGAGAAAAAGCGGGGTAGCCCCCGCTTGTCGTCAGCGACGCAGACCCAGTTTTTCGATCAGCTTCCGATAGCGCGCGTAGTCCTTCTCGCGCAGGTAGTTCAAGAGCCGCCGGCGCTTCCCCACCATCTTCAGGAGGCCGCGCCGGGAGTGGTGGTCCTTCTTGTGCACCTTGAGGTGTTCGGTCAGGTTGTTGATCTTCTCCGTCAGGATGGCCACCTGCACTTCCGGCGAGCCGGTGTCGGCCTCGTGCAGCTTGAACTCGTTGATGATCTCCTGCTTGCGCTCTTGCGTCAGCGCCATCGTCGTCACCTCCTCCTCGAAAATCCCCGTCAACCCAGAACGCCGTTGGTGAGGCGGCGTTCCGCGTTGCGGTTCATGGCCGCACGCCCAAGCCAAACGCTTGGCGGCGCAAACGGCATCCGGATCGATTATAGCACAGCCCGAATCGGGAGTAAACGGATCAGGCCTTTGTTTTTCGCCACCGACGCGCCGCTTCGATGTCGCGGGCAATCTGCGCGCGCAGGGCGTCGAGATCGGGGAAACGCTGTTCGGGGCGAAGGTAGCGCAAAAAGCGGACGGCGATCGTCTCGCCGTAGAGGTCGCCGGAAAAGTCGAGCAGATGGGCCTCAACGGTGGGCTCGCCGCCTTTGGCCACCGTCGGCCGCACGCCGATGTTGACGACGGCGTCGTACACGGCATCGCGCCAGGCCACCTCCGCCGCGTAGACGCCGTGCGCCGGGATGACGTAGGGTTCGCTCGGCGCCACGTTGGCCGTGGGAAAGCCGAGCGTGCGGCCGATGCGGTTGCCGGCCACCACCGTGCCGGTGATGGCGTACGGGCGCCCGAGGAGCCGCGCCGCCTCGTCGACGCGGCCCTCAAGGAGCCGCGCGCGGATGGCCGTGCTGGACACCTTCTCGCCTTCCGCGGTCACCGGCGCGACGACGTCAACGGGGAAGCGCCCGGCGGCGAGGCGAACCAGAGCGTCCGCCGTGCCCCGACCGCGGTGGCCGAAGGTGAAATCGAAGCCCACGGCAACGCCGCGCACCTTGAGGGGCACGAGGTACCGCTCGACAAAGGCCTCCGGCTCGACGGCGGCAAAGTCGCGGTCGAAGCGGATCACGTACGCTTCCTGGACGCCCAACTCGGCCAAGAGGGCCAGCTTGTCGGCCAGGGGCGTGATGTACCGGGCATACCCAGACCGCCCCAGCACCTCGCGCGGATGCGGATGAAAGGTGATCACCGACGCCGCCACGCCCAGCTCGCGGGCCCGCGCGATGGCCTTGCGGACCACCGCCTGGTGACCGAGATGGACGCCGTCAAAGTACCCGATGGCGGCGACGTGGGGCTGGACCGAAGCGGGCAGCGCTTCGTACGCGATCGTATACACGTTCACGCCTCTTCCCCTCCAGCGGCAAGCACTTTGTGCGGCACCGTAAACCGCTTGCCCGCTTCCACGCGGTGGATAGCCAAGAGGCGCCCGCGCGCGTCGTGGACCCGCACGAGCCCCGGCGAAAGGTTTCGGGCGCGGGCGTCGATCCCCCGCCCGTGGCGTACGGCCTTGGCTTCCGCCTCGCGCACGTCGACCCGGGGGAGATGGGCCACCGCCTCCTCCATCGGGCGCAAGAGGGCGGCCACCGTTCCGCCGGCAGCCGCATCCTCCACCTGGTCGAGCGTCACGCAGTCCGCCAGCGCGTACGGACCGCTTTGCACTCGCGTCAGCCGGGCCATATGGGCCGGCACGCCCAGGGCCTTGCCGATGTCGACGCACAGGGTGCGCACGTAGGTGCCCTTGGAGCAGCGCACGAAGAAGCGCGCCCGCGGGTGGGGCGGGGTCCAGTCGCCGCCGAGGAGGCGCAGCTCGTAGATCGTCACCCGACGCGCCTGCCGCTCTACCGTTTTCCCTGCGCGGGCCAGCTTGTAGAGGGGTACGCCGCCCACCTTCACCGCCGAGTGCATCGGCGGTACCTGCTCAATCTCGCCCTGAAATTGGGCCATGGCCGCGGCCACCGCGTCCGGCGTGAGGGAGACGGCCTCCTCGGCCACCACCGTGCCGCTCTGGTCCTGCGTGTCCGTCGCCACGCCGAACACAACCTCTCCCTCGTACGCCTTGGGCCGATCCAGCAGGTATTCGGCCAGGCGCGTGGCTCGACCGATGAGAAGGGGCAAGACGCCGTCCACCTCCGGGTCGAGGGTGCCGCCGTGGCCGACGCGGCGGATGCCCAGCGCCCGCCGCACGCGCAAAACGCAGTCATGGGAGGTGAGGCCGGCCGGCTTGTACAGCGGAAGGATGCCGTCAAGGGACAAGGGAAAGCCCCTCCGTTTCGCGCTCAAGCCGCGCGATGACGCGCCGCTTGGCTTCGTCGAGGGGGACGCGCAGCGTGCATCCCGCCGCGCGCACGTGCCCCCCGCCGCCAAACTCCTGGGCGATGCGCGCCACGTCGACCGGCTCGCGGGCGCGCAGGGAAACCTTGACGGCGTCCGGCGCGTCTTCGCGGAACAACACGCCGACGGCCACGCCCTCCAGGTTGCGGGCGTAGGCAACGAGCCCCTCCAGGTCGCCCCGGGTGGCCTGCGCCGCGGCCACATCCTCCAGCGTAACGGTGAGGCAGGCGATGCGCCCGTCGCCATAGCGCTCCAGGGAGGGCAGAACGCGCTGCAAAAGGCGGAGCTGCGGTTCCGTGAGCAGCTCAAGGATCCGCTCGGCGACGACGTCGGGGCGCACGCCGGCGGCGACGAGCTCGCCAGCAACGCGGAGCGCTTCGGCGGTGGTGTTGGCGTAGCGGAAGCCGCCCGTGTCGGAGAGAATGCCCGCGTACAAGCAGGTGGCCAGTTCCGCGTCGAGGGCCACCCCTGCGGCTTGGGCCAAGCGGTACACCACCTGGGCCGTGGCGGCGTCCTGGGGCACGACGAGGTTGACGGAGCCGTACCGCGTGTTCGTCACGTGATGGTCGATGTTGAGCACGGCCGCGTTCGGCGCGAGGACGTTCCGCACGTCGCCGATCCGCTCCAAATCGGCACAGTCCAGGGCGATCGCGGCGGTGTAGGTCCGCCCCAGCGGATGGCGCCCGTGGTTCACGATGCGGTCGGCGCGGGGGAGAAAGGCGTAACGCCGCGGCGTCTCGCCCTCGTTGGCCAGGGTGTACCGCTTGCCCAGCCGCTCGAGGATGCACGCCATCGCCAGCACCGAGGCGGTGGCGTCGCCGTCCGGGTTCGTGTGCGCAACGACGAGAAAGTCGTCGTGGTCGTGCAGAAAGCGCACCGCGTCCGTCAAGGCGCGCGCCAACTCATTCGTCATCGGCGCGCTCCTCCTTCGCCGCCTCGTCGGTCCCTTCGCCGTCGCGGGTCAATTCCCCTTTTCGCTCCAGTTCGAGAAGGAGTTCGTGAACCCGCGCGCCGTGTTCGATGGAGGTGTCGAATTTGAACAGCAGGTCGGGCACGTGGCGCATTTGGATGCGCCGCCCGATTTCGGTGCGCAGGAACCCTTTGGCCCGCTGCAGCGTTTCCAGGGAGGTCTCCTTCTCCTCCTCGCTGCCGAGGACGCTGACGTACACCTTGGCCACCTGCAGGTCACGGGTAAGCTCCACGTCGGTAATGGAGACAAACCCCAGGCGCGGGTCTTTCAGCTCGCGTTGGAGGATGTCGCTCAGCTCTTCTTTGATCCGCTCCGCCAAACGCTGGATGCGGTAGTTGGGCACGGTCTCCACCTCGCCTTCTTTTGCCCGTTAGAGGAACATGAGGTCGACGCGCAGGATTTCCAGCCCCTCGTGGGCTTCGACAAACCGGCGTACGCGCTCCAGCTCCGCCTCGAGGAAGCGGCGCTCGCCGGCCACCGCGGCGAAGGCCAGGGTGGTCCGCTGCCAGTGGTCCCAAAAGTCCACCTCGGCAGCGGACACGTTGAAGCGGTTTTTCACCCGGTTCAAGACGCGCTTGACGACGCCGCGCTTCTCTTTCAGCGACCGGCAGCCCGGGAGGAAACACTCGCAGGCCAGGCAGGCGACGATCACGCGCGCGGCGCTTCCTCCATGCGGGAGACCTCGATGACGTCTCCCTCTTTGATGTCCTGGAAGTTCTCCAGCGTCAGGCCGCATTCATACCCCTGGGCCACCTCGCGCACGTCGTCCTTGTAGCGCTTGAGGGAGTCGATCTTCCCTTCGTAGATGACGATGCCGTCGCGCACCAGGCGGGCGATCCCGTCGCGCACCACCTTGCCCTCGGTGACGTAGCAGCCGGCCACGGTGCCGACCTTGGAGATCTTGAACACCTGGCGCACCTCGGCCCGGCCGACGAGCACTTCGCGGTACTCGGGCTCGAGGAGGCCCTTCATCGCCGCTTCGATCTCGTCGATCACCTCGTAGATGATGCGGTGCAGGCGGATGTCCACCTTCTCGCGCTCCGCCGCGCTGCGCGCCGACGGCTCCGGACGGACATTGAAGCCGATAATGATGGCGTTCGACGCGGCGGCCAGGTTGACGTCGGATTCGGTGATCGCCCCGACGGCGGCGTGGATCACGTTGACGCGCACGCCCTCCACGTCAATTTTGCCCAGGGCGTTCTTGAGCGCCTCAACCGACCCCTGCACGTCGGCCTTGATGATGACGTTGATCTCCTTGATGTCCCCTTCCTGGATCTTCTTGAACAGGTCGTCCAGGGTGACCTTGGCCGTCGCCTGGCGCTCGGCCTCCCGCGCCCGCTCGGCCCGGGCTTCGCCGATCTCCCGCGCCTTGCGCTCGTCCTCGAAGACCATGAACGCGTCACCGGCCGACGGCACGTCGTTGAGGCCGGTGATCTCCACCGGCGTCGACGGGCCGGCTTCCTTCAGCCGCTCGCCGCGCTCGTTGGTCATCGCCCGCACGCGGCCGTAGGTGTTGCCGACGACGATGGGGTCGCCGACGCGCAGCGTGCCGTGCTGGACGAGCACCGTCGCCACCGGGCCGCGGCCGCGGTCGAGCTTGGCCTCGATGACCGTCCCGCGGGCGCGCTTGTTCGGGTTGGCCTTCAGCTCCTGCATCTCGGCCACGAGGAGGATCATCTCCAGCAGTTCATCAATGCCCTGCTTCTTCAGCGCCGAAATGGGCACGAAGATCGTGTCGCCGCCCCACTCCTCGGGAACAAGGCCGTGTTCGGTCAGCTCTTGCTTGACGCGGTCGGGATTGGCCTCCGGCTTGTCGATCTTGTTGACGGCAACGATGATCGGCACGCCCGCCGCCTTGGCGTGGTTGATCGCCTCCACCGTCTGCGGCATGACGCCGTCGTCGGCGGCCACGACGAGAACGGTGATGTCCGTCACCTTGGCCCCGCGGGCGCGCATTGCCGTGAACGCCTCGTGGCCAGGCGTATCGAGGAAGGTGATCTTCTTCCCGTTCACCTCCACCTGGTACGCCCCGATGTGCTGCGTAATGCCGCCCGCTTCCTGCGCCGCGACGTTGGCGTGGCGAATGGCATCGAGGAGCGTCGTCTTCCCGTGGTCGACGTGACCCATGATCGTCACCACAGGGGGCCGTTCCACCAGGTCGGCCGGATCGTCCACTTCCTCGATCGTCTCGAAGTTCAGCTCGTCGACGACGACCTTCTCCTCCACCTGCACGCCGTACTCTTCGCAGATGAGGTGGATGGCGTCCTTGTCCACGGTCTGGTTGATCGTCGCCATGATGCCCAGGGCCATCAGCTTCTTGATGATTTCCGCCGGCTCCTTGTTCAGCTTCTTGGCCAGCTCGCCAACGGTCAGATCGCCGCTGATCTCGATCTTCTCGGGCGTTTTCTTCTCCGGTTTCTTCGGCTCGGGCGCCTTTTCCGCCTTCTTCGTCTCCTTGCCCTTCTTGCCCTTGCCGGCCGGCTTGCTGTCGTCAAACCGCTTCGGCGCGGGTTTCGTCCGTTTGGGCTTGAAGCGGCGCTCCACCTCGTCGTCGAGGAAGCGGTCGTCGAGCTCCTCCTCACCTGCCGGCGCCGGCTCCTCCTTCACCTTCTCGCTCACGGTCGGGGCTGCCTTCCGCTCGGGCTCCCGCACGGCAGCGCCCTGCTGACGCACGCGCTCCTCCTTGGCCGCATCACCCGGTTTGCCGGCCTTCTTCCCCTCGTTGCGTCCCGCCTTGTCGGCCGCTCCGGCCACCGCTCCTTCGGCAGGCTTGTCGCGATGGGGCGCGCCCTGCTGGGCCGTCTGCGCCGGTTGCGGGGCCTGCTGCGCTTGCTGCCCGTCGGCCGGTCGCATCCCGCCGGTGCGCTTGCGGCGACGGCGGCGGCGTTTGTCCCCGCTCTTGCGCTCGCTGGCCTTTTTGAAGTAGTCATCCAACTTTTTCAGCGTGTCCTCATCGATCACGCTCATGTGGTTGGCCACCGGCACATCGAGGCGCTTCAAAATGGCGATCAGATCCTTGCTGCTGACGTTCCGTTCCTTGGCGTATTCGTACACGCGCATCTTGCTCATGCTTTCACCCCCAGTGAGTCGTTCCCGGCCAGCTCCCTCAGCCGGCGCGCAAAGTTCTCGTCGGTTACGCCGATGACCACGCGCGAGTGTTTCCCCAACGCCTCTCCCAGTTGCATCCGGTCAGACGTGACCACCAGGGGAACCGCATAAAACGCGCATTTGTCCCGCCACTTCTTCTTCGTCCGTTCCGACGCATCGGCAGCCAGGATGACCAGCCGGACCCGGCCTCGGCGCACCGCCCGCAGCACCAGCTCGTCGCCCGTCACCACACGACGGGCGCGAAAGGCAAGACCCAGAAGCTGGTGAAAGGGGTCACGCATCGGTCTTGCCCACCCACTTTTCCTCCAATTCTTGATAAACCTCATCCGGAATGGCCACGCTCAAGGCCCGCTCGAGGGCTTTTTTCTTCCGCGCCTGAGCGAAGCATTCACTCCGGCCGCACAGGTATGCGCCTCGGCCGTTCGCCTTCCCCGTCGGGTCGACGATGACGTTCCCCTCCGGCGTGCGCACGACGCGGATCAGCGTCTTCTTGGGAAACATCTCCTGACAGCCGACACATTTGCGCATGGGAACCTTTTTCGGCCGCATCGCGCTCCCCTCCTTACCGGATCTCGGCTCCGGATCGCTTATCGGTGATCGGCCGGTTTGGTGACGGAATCATCGGCGGCGTCGTCGGCCGCGGAAGGCTCCGCCCCTTCCTCGGTGGCCGCCTCCGCGCCTTCTTCCGCCACAGCCTCTGCGTCATTTTCCGCCAGGTCCGCGTCGGCGGATCCATCGGCCGCGTCGGCGTCCGCCTCCCACGCGTCATCGGCATCCGGCGCATCTTCTTCATCGGCGGCGTCGGTTGGCGCGTCGGGATCCCACAGGCCCTCCTCGCGCGCTTGCGTCTCGCTCTTGATGTCGATCTTCCACCCCGTCAGCTTGGCCGCCAGGCGCGCGTTTTGCCCGCGTCGGCCGATGGCGAGGGACAGCTGGTGATCGGGCACGATGACGCGGCTCACCTTGCTGTCGCGGTCGATCAGGACGTGGATCACCTTGGCCGGGCTGAGGGCGTTGGCGATGAACTCCGCAGGATCGTCGGACCAGCGGACGATGTCCACCTTCTCCCCGTTCAGCTCGTTCACCACCGTCTGCACGCGCATCCCCTTCGGCCCGACGCAGGCCCCCACGGGGTCGACGTTCGGGTCATGGGAGGTGACGGCGATTTTGGAACGCTCGCCGGGCTCCCGCGCCACGGCCTTGATCTCGACGACGCCGTCGTAGATTTCGGGCACTTCCAGTTCAAACAGGCGCTTCAAGAGGCCGGGATGGGTGCGCGACAGGAGAATTTGCGGTCCCTTGGTCGTTTTCTCCACGCGCGTGATGTAGGCCTTGATGCGGTCGCCCTGCTTCACGTTGTCGGTCGGCATCAGCTCATGAAGCGGCAGGAGGCCCTCCGTGCGTCCGAGATCGATGTACCAAAAGCGGCTGTCGCGCCGCTGGGCGATGCCGGTGATGATGTCGTGCTCGCGGTCGACAAAGGTGTGGTAGATGATCTGCCGCTCGGCTTCGCGGATGCGTTGGGTGACCACCTGCTTGGCCGTCTGCGCGGCGATGCGCCCGAAATCGCGCGGCGTCACCTCGATCTCCACGATGTCGCCGAGCTGGTAGTTGGGGTTGATCTGCTTCGCCGTGTCGAGCGAGATTTCCAGGCGCGGATCGGTCACCTCTTCCACCACGGTCTTGCGCGCGTACACCTTCACCTCGCCCGTCTCGCGGTTGATGTCGACGCGCACGTTCTGGGCAGAATTGAAGTTGCGCTTGTAGCCCGAAATGAGCGCCGCTTCGATGGCTTCGATCAGCGTCTCCTTGCTGATGCCTTTTTCCCGCTCCAGGTCGTTGAGCGCCTGGATCAAGTCGGCGTTCATGACGCGACGGTTCCTCCTTTCAACGCTTCACCGTGGTCCGGTCAATCCCACACGACGAGCAGCCGGGCCTTGGCCACCTTGTCATACGGAATCGTGTACACCTTTTCCTCGTCATCCAAATCTTCGATGGTCAGCGTCTGGCCGTCGAAGGCCGTTAGGTAGCCCTGGAACACGTTTTGGCGATCAAGCGGCTCGCGCGTGGTGACGTGCACCGTCTTCCCCACCGCCCAGTGAAAGTGGCGCGGCTTGGTCAGCGGCCGTTCGGCTCCCGGCGACGACACTTCCAGGAAGTAGGCCTGGGGAATGGGGTCCACCTCATCCAGGCGGGCAGAAAGCCGCTCGCTCACCCGGCTGCAGTCTTCGATGTCCACGCCGCCCTCCTTGTCGATATAGAGGCGCAGGTACCAGCTCCTGCCTTCTCGCTTAAACTCGACGTCGACCAGCTCGCAGCCCTCTTCTTCCAGGATCGGCGCCGCCAGCCGCTCGACGAGCGCTTCAATCGATTGGCTCACGTTGGGACCCTCCCTGCAATGCCTAACAAGAAAGAGTGGGTTGCCCCACTCTTGTCGCGAACGGATATTCCGGCGCCATACGACGACTATTATAGCATGCGCCGCGGCCGTCGACAACAAACCGCTTCAGAAAAGCGACAGCTGGTTCGTCTCCGGCAGGTCGCGCAGGATGCCCTGCTCGGCCAAGAGGTCGATCACGGCGCGGGAGACGCGCGCGCGCTGCTGCAAGTCCTCGACGGAGAGGAACGGGCCCTCCTCCCGCGCCTCGACGATGGCTTTCGCCGCCGCCGTGCCGACGCCGGGCAGGGCGTTGAACGGCGGGATGAGGGTGTTGCCGTCGACGAGGTACTTGGTCGCGTCGGAACGGTACAAATCGATGTTCTGGAACGAAAAGCCCCGCGCCAGCATCTCCAGGCACATCTCGAGGATGGTCAGCAGGTTCTTCTCCTTGGGCGTGGCGCTGGCGCCCTTTTCGTTCAGCTCGCGGATCTTCTCCCGCACGGCGTCGGGACCGCGGCGCACGAGGGCGAGATCGATGTCGTCGGCGCGGACGGTGAAGTAGGTGGCGTAAAATTCGATCGGCCGGTATACCTTGAACCAGGCGATGCGCACGGCCATCAGCACGTAGGCCACGGCGTGGGCCTTGGGGAACATGTACTTGATCTTCTGGCACGAGGCGATGTACCACTCCGGCACGCCGTGCTCGCGCATGGCCTGAATCTCCTCGTCGCCCAGCCCCTTCCCCTTGCGCACGCGCTCCATGATCTTGAAGGCCAGCGAGGGCTCCATGCCCTTCTGGATCAGGTAGACCATGATGTCGTCGCGCGTGGAAATGACCTCGGACAGCTTGGCCGTCCCGCTGCGGATGAGGTCCTGGGCGTTGTTCAGCCACACGTCGGTGCCGTGGGACAGCCCGGAGATGCGCACGAGCTCGGCAAAGGTCTTCGGCCGCGTGTCCTCCAGCATCTGGCGCACGAACTTCGTGCCGAATTCGGGGATGCCCAGCGTGCCGACGTTGGTGCCGATTTCCTCCGGCGTCACGCCCAGCGGCTCCGTGCTGCTGAAGATCCCCAGCACCTTCGGGTCATCCACCGGCACCTCCTTCGGGTTGATGCCGGTGAGGTCCTGCAGCATGCGCAGCACCGTCGGATCGTCGTGCCCGAGGATGTCCAGCTTGAGGAGCCGCCCGCTGATGGCGTGGTAGTCGAAGTGCGTCGTGATCGTGCCCGCCTCGGGATCGTCGGCGGGATGCTGGATCGGCGTGAAATCGT
Source organism: Calditerricola satsumensis (assembly GCF_014646935.1). Lineage (GTDB taxonomy): Bacteria > Bacillota > Bacilli > Calditerricolales > Calditerricolaceae > Calditerricola > Calditerricola satsumensis. The sequence continues at coordinate 23,640 of NZ_BMOF01000019.1, forward strand.
ACACCTCTTTGTCCTGCGGGATGACCATCAGCCCGCCGGGATGCTGCCCCGTCGTCCGCTTCACGCCGGTCACACCGCGGGCGAGGCGGTCGATCTCCGCCTGGCGCAGCTTGAGCCCCTTCTCTTCCACGTACTTCATCACGTAGCCGTAGGCCGTCTTGTCGGCCACGGTGGAGATCGTCCCGGCGCGGAACACGTAATCCTTGCCGAACAGCGTCTCCGTGTACTTGTGGGCGATGGGCTGGTACTCGCCGGAGAAGTTGAGGTCGATGTCCGGCACCTTGTCGCCCTTGAAGCCCATGAACGTTTCGAAGGGAATGTCGTGGCCGTCCTTCTTCAGCTTCGTTCCGCAGCGCGGGCAGTCCTTGTCCGGCAGGTCGAAGCCCGAGCCGACCGACCCGTCGGTGAAGAACTCGCTGAAGTGGCACGACGGGCAGACGTAGTGCGGCGGCAAGGGGTTGACCTCGGTGATGCGCGTCATCGTCGCCACGAAGGAGGAGCCGACGGATCCCCGCGAGCCGACGAGGTAGCCGTCCTCGAGGGACTTGTTGACGATCTTGTGCGAGATGAGGTAGATGACGGCGTACCCGTGGTTGATGATGCTGTTGAGCTCCTTCTCCAGGCGCTGCTCGACGATTTCCGGCAGCGGGTCGCCGTAGATGCGCCGCGCCGTTTCGTAGGCCATGCGGCGGATCTCCTCGTCGGCCCCCTCGATCACCGGGGCGTACAGCTCGTCGGGGAACGGCTTGAGGTCCTCGATCGAATCGGCGATGCGACGGGTGTTGGTGATGACCACTTCCCGGGCCTTCTCCTCACCGAGGAACGCGAAGGCCTCCAGCATCTCGTCGGTGGTGCGGAAGTAGACCGGCGGCAGCCGATCGGGATCGAGGGGCGACGCGCCGCCGAGGGCATGAACAAGGATGCGCCGATACACCTCATCGTGTGGGTCGAGGTAGTGGACGTCCCCCGTGGCCACGACGGGCTTGCCCAGCTTCTCGCCGACGCGGACGATCTTGCGCAGGATGTCGCGGATGTGCTCCTCGTCGCGCACGAGGTCCTTGTCGATGAGGTGGCGGTAGTTGGCCACGGGCTGGATTTCGAGGTAGTCGTAGAAGGCGGCCACCTCTTCCAGCTCGTCCTCCGACTTGTGCATCGCCGCCTCGAACACCTCGCCCTGGTCGCAGGCCGAGCCGACGAGGAGGCCGTCGCGGTGCTCGAGGAGCACGCTGCGCGGGATGCGCGGCGTGCGGTGGAAGTATTTCATGTGGGACAGCGAGATCAGCTTGTACAAATTCTTCAGCCCCGCCGCGTTCAGCACGAGGAGCGTGGCGTGGAAGGGACGCTGGCGGGAGACGTCGCCGGTCCCGACCAGCCGGTTGAGCGCGTCGAGGGTATCGTATCCCCGCTCCTTGGCGTCGAGGAGCATCTTCCACAGAAGGTACCCCGTGGCCTCGGCGTCGTAGACGGCACGGTGGTGCTGGACGAGGGGGATGCCGAACTTCTCGCACAGCGTGTTCAGGCGGTGGTTGCGGAGGTTCGGATAGAGGGCGCGGGCCAGCTCCAGCGTGTCCAGAACCGGGCTGGCCAGGGGCTCCTGGCCGATGCGCCGGTAGTTGACGGCAAGAAAACCCGTGTCGAAACGGGCGTTGTGGGCCACCAGCACGGCGTCGCCGACAAAGGCCCGAAAGCGCACCAGCACCTCGTCCAGCTCCGGCGCATCCTTCACCATCTCGTTGGTGATGCCGGTAAGCTGCTGAATCTTCGGCGAAATCGTGCGGTGCGGGTTGACAAAGGACTCAAAGCGGTCGACGATCTCGCCCTTGTGCACCTTGACGGCAGCAATCTCGATGATGCGGTCGTCGACGGAGGACAGGCCCGTCGTCTCAATGTCGAAGACGACGTAGGTGTCGTCGAGTAGCGGACGCGGCGCCGCCTTGTAGACGATGGGCACGCCGTCGTCGACGAGGTACGCCTCCATTCCGTACAGGATCTTCACGCCGTATTTCTGTCCGGCTTCGTACGCCTCCGGAAAGGCCTGGCACACGCCGTGGTCGGTGATGGCGATAGCCGGATGGCCCCACTTGGCCGCCCGTTCGACGAGCTTCTTCACCGGCGTCACGGCGTCCATGGCGCTCATTGGCGTGTGCAGGTGCAGCTCGACGCGCTTCTCCTCGGCCGTGTCGCGGCGCTCGGGGGCCTCGGCGCGGTTGATGTCCGAGGCGTTCAGGACGAGGTCGCGCACGAAGGGGTCGAGCTGCGCGCTGCCGCGCACGCGCACCCACATCCCTTCGGCGATGCCGGAAAGGCGCGCCAGCTCGTCCTTGTCGCGGGCAAAGGCCTTGACGAGAATCGAGTCGGTGTAGTCGGTCAGCTTGAAGGTGACCAGCGTGCGCCCCGTCTTCAGCTCGCGCGTCTCCACGTCAAAGACGCAGCCCTGCACGACGACGCGGCGGGCCTCCTCCTGCACCGCCTTGAGCGGCACCGGCTCGTCGCCGATGGCGTAGCCGTACAGGACGGCCTCGTCCTCCTCTTCCGCCCGCGCGGCCTTCGCCGCGGCCGTCGCCTCCCGCTGCCGCGCGTCCTCGGCGGTTAGCGCGGCTTCGACCAGCTCGCGCTCTTCCTGCTCGCGCCGCTCGCGGAAGGCCTCCAGCGCCTCGCCGGTCTCCTCCACGGCAAAGCGGAAAGCAAGCGTCAGGCCGGTCAGGTCGGCCAGGCGGGCGGCGAGCAAGCGGTCGGCCCCCTTGCGCTTGACGTGGCCCAGCACCACGTCGTTGGGCACGCCGACGTGCACCACGTGCCCATCAACGGCCGGCTGGCAGGGGGAAAGGGCGGCGGCGAGCGTCGGGCAGTCGACAAAGGCCTCTTCCACCGCCACCGGCCAATAGGCCGCCACCGCCGCGGCGGGGTCAACCGGCTCGCGGTACGACAGGCACAGGTCGACGGCGGCCAGATCGGCAAAGCGCGCGCGCAAGGCCCGGACAAGCGCGCGATAGGCGTCGGGCGCAAGGAGGCGGTCAAAGCGCACGTGAACGCGCCACAGCCGCTTTTTGCGCCACACCTCAAGGCGCACAAGCTCTCCGCCTTCCAGCGCCGGGCGCAGCTGCTCGTCGATGGCCACATGAGCAAGAAGGGACGCAAACGCTTCCCGTCCCAGATTGTGCGCCTTCACCGGTTCTCCTCCCCGTTGGGTTTCTCCTTTGCTCCCGTCGGCTTTCTCTTTCGTGGGTGGCGGTTACACGCGCGTTGGCGCCGCCAGCTCCTCGAGGCGGCGGCGGACGCGGTCAACGGCCTCCTCAAGCGGCACGTCCTCCTGCTCACCGGTGGCGCGCACCTTCAGCTCCACGAGCCCGTCGGCCACCTTGCCGCCCACCGTCAGGCGCAGCGGGAGGCCGATCAGGTCGGCGTCCTTGAACTTGACGCCGGCCCGCTCGTCGCGGTCGTCGAGGAGCGCCTCGATCCCGGCCTCGTTGAGGGCCGCATACAGCCGCTCCGCCGCCGCGCGCTGGTCTTCGTTCTTCCAGTTGACCGGCACCACGTGCACGGCGAAGGGCGCCACCGACACCGGCCAGATGATGCCGTGCTCGTCGTGGTGCTGCTCAATGATCGCCGCCACAAGGCGGGTGACGCCGATCCCGTAGCAGCCCATGATCATCGGCCGCTCCTTCCCTTCCTCGTCGAGGAAGGTCGCCCCCATCGCCTCGCTGTACTTCGTCCCCAGCTTGAAGACGTGGCCCACCTCGATGCCCTTGGCGAAGGCGATCGTCCCACCGCAGCGCGGGCACGGATCATCCGCGGTGATGTTGCGCAGGTCGGCATACCGCAAGACGGCAAAGTCGCGCCCCGGAACGGCGTGCACGTAGTGCGCATCGGCTTCGTTCGCCCCCACCACGCCGTCGGTCACGTGGGCCACGGCGTGGTCGGCCACAACGGTCACCGCCTCCGGCGCGTTCACCGGCCCGATGAATCCCGCCGGCGCGCCCATCACCTGGCGCACCGTCTCCGCGTCGGCCGCCTCCACCGTGTTGGCCGCAAACAGGTTTTTCACCTTGACCTCGTTCACCTCGTGGTCGCCGCGCACGAGGACGAGGACGGGTCGGCCGTCCACCTGGAAGAGCACGGACTTGATGATGCGCTCCAGCGTGACGCCCAGATGGCGAACCAGCTCCTCCACCGTGCGCACGCCCGGCGTGGCCACGCGCTCGAGGGCCGGCGTGCCGCTGGCCGACGGCTTGTCCCCTTGCGGCGGAAGCACCTCGGCCTTCTCCAGGTTGGCGGCGTAGGCGCAGCTCGTGCAGTAGGCGAGGGTGTCTTCGCCGACGTCGGACAGGACCATGAACTCGTGGGTGCTTGTCCCGCCGATGGCCCCCGCGTCGGCCTCCACGGCGCGGAAGTTGAGCCCGCAGCGCGTGAAGATGCGCACGTAGGCGTCGTACATGGCGCGGTAGCTCTTGTCGAGCCCCTCTTCGTCCACATCAAAGGAATAGGCGTCCTTCATGATAAACTCGCGGCCGCGCATCACCCCGAAGCGCGGGCGCCGCTCGTCGCGGAACTTGGTCTGGATCTGGTAGACGTTGATCGGCAGCTTCTTGTACGACTTCACCTCGTCGCGCAGAAGGGCCGTCACCACTTCCTCGTGGGTCGGGCCGAGGGCGAAGTCGCGATCGTGCCGGTCTTTGAGGCGCATCAGCTCCGGCCCGTAGTAGTCCCAGCGTCCGCTCTCCTGCCACAGCTCGGCCGGGTGCAGGGCAGGCATGAGGATCTCCTGCGCGCCGGCGCGGTTCATCTCCTCGCGGATGATGGTCATCACCTTCTGAATCACGCGCCAGCCCAGGGGCAAATAGGTGTAGATGCCCGCCGCCACCTGGCGCATCAGGCCGGCGCGCAGCATCAGGCGGTGGCTGGCGATTTCCGCATCCGCCGGATCTTCGCGAAGGGTGGGAACCAACAGATGCCGTTGCCGCATAGCCGTCCTCCTCGCTTTATGTCTTTACCGTTTCTTCGGCCCCTTCACCGCTTTCTTCGCGGATGAGGGCGTCGATCTCCTTCATCAGTTCCTCGAACAGCTCGTCCTCCTTCACCTTGCGCACGATCTTCCCCTTGCGGAAGATGAGGCCTTCCCCTCTGCCGCCGGCGACGCCGACGTCAGCCTCACGGGCTTCGCCCGGGCCGTTCACCGCGCAGCCCATCACCGCCACCTTGATCGGGCGCTTCAGCGTGGCGATGGCCTGTTCCACCTTCGTGGCCAGGGCGATCTGGTCGATCTGCGCCCGGCCGCACGAAGGGCAGGCCACGATTTCCGGCCCCTCCTGGCGCAGACCCAAGGCCTTGAGGATCTCCTTGGCCACCTTGATCTCTTCCACCGGATCGGCCGTCAAGGAGACGCGGATCGTGTTGCCGATGCCCAGGGCGAGCACCGTGCCGATGCCCACGGCCGACTTGATGCTGCCGGAAAAGACGGGGCCGGCCTCGGTAACGCCGACGTGCAGCGGGTAGGGCCGCATTTCGGCCATCCGCCTGTAGGCCTCGATCATCATCGGCACGTTGGACGCCTTGAGCGAGATGACGATGTCGGTGAAGTCGAGATCCTCGAGAATCTCCACGTGCTTCAGGGCGCTCTCCACCATCGCCTCGGGCGTCGGATGGCCGTACTTCTCGAGCAGCGGCTTTTCGATCGACCCCGCGTTGACGCCGATGCGGATGGGCACGCCGCGGGCCTTGCACGCCTCGACGACGGCCTTCACCTTTTCCTTCGAGCCGATGTTGCCGGGGTTGATGCGGATCTTGTCCACGCCGCTTTCGAGGGCCAGAAGGGCCAGCTTGTAGTCAAAGTGGATGTCGGCGACGATGGGGATGGGCGAGCGCTCCTTGATCGCGCGGATGGCGCGCGCCGCCTCTTCGTCGGGCACGGCCAGACGGACGATCTGGCACCCGGCACCCGCCAGGTCCCAGATCTGCTGCACCGTCGCCTCCACGTCGCGCGTGTCCGTCGTCGTCATCGACTGGATGACGACCTCGCCGCTTCCCCCGATCTGCACGCCGCCGACCCGCACCGGTTTCGTCTCTTCCCGTCGGTACACGGCTTTCGCCCCCTTCCTAGTCGACGATGTCGCGCAGCCGGTCGAGGTTCTGGATGTCGTTCCACGTCACGACGATGATGAGCAAGAGCAAGAACGCCAGGCCGATGAAATGGACCAGGCTCTCCTTTTCCGGGTCGACCGGACGGCCGCGCAGCGCTTCAATGCCCAGGAAAAGCAGCCGGCCTCCATCGAGGGCGGGGAACGGCAGCAGGTTGAAGATGGCCAGGTTGACGCTCAAGAAGGCCGCCCAGTGGACGAGGCTGGCCAGGCCCTGCTCGGCGGCCGCACCGGTGAAGAGAAAGATCCCCACGGGGCCGGACAGGTCGGCCTCGGGCCCTTCGCCCGTGAACAGCTTGCCGACGAGGAGGCCCAAAAAGGTGACGATCTTGGCCGACAGGTCCCAGGTTTGCACCACGCCGTAGGTGGCCGCTTCCGCCAGCGTGCGCGGCCGCGTCTCCGGGGCGATGCCGACCAGCCACCGCCCGTCGCGCTGCTCCGGCTTCAGCGTCACGGTCAGCCGCTGGCCCTCGCGATCCACGACCAGGGTGAGCGGGCGCCCTTCCGACGCGCGCACGGCCTCGAGGAGATCGGTCCAGTCGTTTGCCGCGCGCCCGTTGACGCTGACGATGCGGTCGCCGGGCGCAAGGCCCGCCTTCGCCGCCGGAAGGCCTGGCTCCACGTCGCCCACCACCGGCCGGCCGGTCACCGCCGGGGTCATCAGGGCAAAGGCGAAAAACAGCACCACAGCCAAGAGCAGGTTGGCCACCGGACCGGCGACGATGGTGGCAAAGCGCTGGCCAAGGGTTTTGCTGCCAAACTGGCGGTCAAGCGGCGCGATCTGCACGGCGCGCCCCTTGTCGTGCAGGTGGGCCTGCGGATGCACCGGGTACCGGCGGACGGTGCCGTCCGGTTCCTCGACCGTCAGCGTCAGCGCGCGTTCGAGATCGGCCACCTGCACCGTCACCGGCATCGCGTGCGGGACGCCCTCCGGCCGCTCGAGGTAGATGTCGGTAACCTGTCCTTGGCCGTTCACCCGGACATGCACCTTGCGGCCGGTCGCAAGGGGAACCATTTCCGGGTCTTCCCCGGCCATGCGCACGTATCCCCCAAGGGGGAAGAGGCGCAGCGAGTAGGTCGTTTCGCCCTTCCGGAACGCCACGAGCCGCGGCCCAAAGCCAATGGCAAACTCGCGCACCAGGATGCCGGCCCGTTTGGCCAGCAAAAAGTGGCCCAGCTCATGGAAAAACACCAAAGCCCCGAACACGAGGGCGATGGCCAGAATCGCGTTCACCCGCATCACCTGCTTTCATGGGATGGCCGCCACCGCCGTCCGGGCCGCCTCGCGCGCCCACCGGTCGGCCTCGAGAATGTCGGACAGCGACGGACCGGCAATCGGGTCGTGGCGCGCGCACACGTCGGCCACGATCCGCTCGATGGCCAAAAAGGGAATGCGCCCCTGCAAAAACGCTTCCACGGCCACCTCATTGGCCGCGTTGAGCACCGCCGGCGCCGTCCCGCCCCGGCGTCCGCACTCGTACGCCAAGGCCAGCAGCGGGTAGCGCTCAAAGGACGCCGGCGCAAAATGGAGCGCACCAAGGTCCGCCAGGTTGAGGGGAGGGGTCTTGAGCGCCCAGCGGTCCGGATAGGTGAGCGCGTATTGGATCGGAATGCGCATGTCCGGCGTGCCCAGCTGGGCGATGACCGATCCGTCTATCCATTCTACCATAGAATGGATGACGCTTTCACGGTGGAGCAGCACGTCGATGTGCGCGTAATCGACGCCAAACAGCCAGTGCGCCTCGATCACCTCGAGGCCCTTGTTCATCATCGTGGCCGAATCGACGGTCACTTTGGCGCCCATTTGCCAGTTGGGGTGCGCCAGCACGTCGGCCACCGTCACGTCGGCCAGCTCCTCCCGGCTGCGGTCGCGCAAGGCCCCGCCCGAGGCGGTCAGGATCAAGCGGCGCAGCCGCTTTCGGTTTTCGCCCTGCAAGCATTGAAAGATGGCCGAGTGTTCGCTGTCAACGGGCAGGATGGCCACGCCGCGGGCCTTGGCCGCGCGCATGACGAGTTCCCCGGCCATGACGAGGGTTTCCTTGTTGGCCAGGGCGATGGTCTTCCCCGCTTCAATGGCCGCCAACGTCGGCAGGAGGCCCGCCGCGCCGACGACGGCCGACACGACCACGTCCACCTCGGGATGGGTGGCCGCCGCGATCAGCCCCTCCTCCCCGTGGACCACGCGAATGGACGGGGGCAGCTCCCGGCGCAGCGCCTCGGCCGCCTCCCGGTCGGCGACCGCCACCAGGTCGGGCCGGTAGCGCAGCGCCTGCTCGGTTAAGCGCGCGACGTTGCGCCCGGCCGCCAGCGCCGCGACGCGAAGGCGCCCGGCGTGCTGGTCGACCACGTCGAGGGTTTGGCGGCCGATCGACCCGGTCGACCCCAAAACGGCAATGGTCTTCACACCCGTCACCTCAACCTCTCGTCTCCAACGCCGCATGCGGACATGTCGCGCTTCTTAGCGCAACCCGGCCGTAAGCAGCTCGACGACGGGAAAGACGAGCAGCAGGCTGTCAAAGCGATCAAGCACGCCGCCGTGGCCGGGCAAGAGCCGTCCCGAGTCCTTTACCCCGTAGGCGCGCTTGAGGGCCGATTCCATCAGGTCGCCCAGGGGTGCGACAACCCCGATGGCCGCACCAAAGGCCATCGCCAGGGGCAGCGATCCGAAGGCGCCCCCCACCGTCTGCGCGACGGCCGCGGCCGCCACGCTGCTGACCAGCCCGCCGAAAAACCCTTCCACCGTTTTGTTGGGGGAAATGGCGGGCCACAGCTTGCGGCGGCCCCAGAAGCGGCCCGCAAAATAGGCGCCGGTGTCCGTCGCCCACACGCAGGCGATCACGCTGAGCACCCCGGCCAGTCCCTCCAGCCGCGCGGACAAGAAGGCCGCAAAGCCCATGCCGATGTAGCAAGCGCCAAAAAAAAGATACGCAACGTCCGGAACGCGAATGCGGCCCGCCGTCAGGACGGGAACGGCAAACAAGGCAAACACCAGGCCGGTAAGCACCCCGCGCAGCCACGCCGGCGAGGCGGCCGCGAGAGGGGTGGCGACAAGCCCCCAAACGCCGATGAGGGCCAACACCACGTCAAACCGCCGCACGGGCCGCCCGTCCATCCGCGCGAATTCGAGAAAGCCGATCGTCGCCAAGAGCAGCACCATCAGCGCGAAGGGCCAGCCCCCAGCGGCGACCAAACCGAGAAACGCGGCCCCCCCTATGAAGGCGGTGATGACGCGTGTCCGCAACATGCTGCCCGCCTCCTAGGGTTTGACCGCCCCGTATCGCCGGGTGCGGGACTGGTAGTCGCGTAAGGCTTCATGAAAATGCGCGACGGTGAAGTCGGGCCAGCATACCTCGGTGAACCACAGCTCGGTATAGGCAATTTGCCACAACAAAAAGTTGCTGATGCGCAGCTCGCCGCTGGTGCGGATCAGGAGATCGGGATCGGGCAGATCGGCCGTAAAGAGGGCGGCGGCGACGCGGTTTTCGTCGATGTCTGCGGGATCCAGCCGGCCCGCCTTGACCTCCTCGGCGATGCGCCGAACGGCGTGGGTAATTTCCGCGCGGCTGCCGTAATTCAGCGCAAAATTGACAACCATGCCCGTATTGTGGGCCGTCTCCCGCATCGCCCGTTCGACCGCTTCAAGGGTGTGGCGGGGCAATCCGTTCACATCGCCCAGGACGCACACGCGCACGTTGTTTTCAATCAGCTCCGGCAGATCGGTCAGCAAATATTCCTGGGGCAACCGCATGAGGAAATCCACTTCCTCGCGCGGGCGTTTCCAGTTCTCCGTGGAAAAGGCGTACAGGGTCAGCACCTCAATGCCGATCTCGCGCGCGGCGCGGATGATCTCCCGCACCGTCTTCATGCCCGCGCGGTGGCCCACAAAGCGCGGCAGTCCGCGCCGCTCGGCCCACCGGCCGTTGCCGTCCATGATGATCGCCACATGGCGCGGCAGGTTCCCTTCGAGGCGCTCCACCGCGTCATGCGGCTTCTCGGTTTTTCTCAATCCCCACTTGAACATGGTTCGCCTCCATGCGCAATCCGCGGTTCAGGATGGACGAAAGCCCCCTCCGCATAAGGGGGCCTGCCGCGTATGGGATTACAGGGAGAAGATCTCTTTTTCCTTGGCCGCCACAAGGGCTTCCACTTCGGCCGTGTACTTGTCGGTCAGCTTTTGCACCGCCTCCTGGTGCCGACGCAGTTCGTCTTCCGAAATCTGGCCGTCCTTCTCCAGCGCTTTCAGTTCGTCGTTGGCATCGCGCCGAATGTTGCGAATGGCCACCTTGGCCTCCTCGCCGTGTTTTTTCACCACTTTGGCCAGCTCAGCCCGCCGTTCCTCGGTGAGCGGCGGAATGGCGATGCGGATGACGTTGCCGTCGTTCATCGGGGTCAGCCCCAGGTCAGACTTCTGAATCGCCTTCTCGATTTCCCCGAGCGCCGATTTGTCCCACGGCTGAATGACGAGCAGGCGCGGCTCAGGCGCCGTGATCGTCGCCAGCTGGTTCACCGGCGTGGGCGTGCCGTAATAGTCGACCGTCACGCGGTCAAGGAGCGCCGGCGTCGCACGGCCGGCCCGCAGGGCGGCCAATTCTTTCTTCAACACGTCGATCGCTTTTTTCATCCGCTCTTCGGCGCTTTTGAGAATGGCCTGCGGCATTACGCTTCCCCTCCTACCAAGGTGCCAATCTTTTCCCCCATCACGGCGCGCTTGATGTTGCCTTCTTCCATGATCGAGAAGACGATGATGGGGATGTTGTTGTCCATGCACAACGACGAGGCTGTCGCGTCCATGACCCCCAGGCCGCGATTCAGCAGCTCGAGGTAGGAGAGCTGCTCAAATTTCGTGGCGTTGGGATCGACAGCCGGATCAGCCGAGTAAACCCCGTCCACCTTGTTCTTCGCCATAAGAATGACTTCGGCCTCGATTTCCGCCGCGCGCAACGCGGCCGTCGTATCGGTCGAAAAGAAGGGATTCCCCGTTCCACCCGCAAAGATGACAACGCGCTTTTTCTCCAGATGGCGAATCGCTTTGCGGCGGATGTACGGTTCGGCCACCTGGCGCATTTCGATGGACGTCTGCACGCGGGTCGGCACGCCAAGCTTCTCCAGCCCGTCCTGAAGGGCCAGGGCGTTCATCACCGTGGCCAGCATGCCCATGTAATCGGCTGTGGCCCGGTCGATGCCCTTGGCACTCCCGGCCAGCCCGCGCCAGATGTTCCCCCCGCCGACAACCACGGCCACCTCCACGCCGAGGTCGACGACTTCCTTGATCTGTCGGGCAATGGTCGCGATCATGTCTGGGTCGATGCCAAACCCCTGCGATCCCGCGAGGGCTTCGCCGCTGAGTTTGAGCACGACGCGCTTGTACTTCGGCCCAGACATCCGTTCCCCTCCATTCTAGCATAGATCGGCACGGTTGCCGCATGCCGCACATGGGGCACGCGGGGGACGGCGCACCAGGGCCATCCCCCCGACCGCTGAAGAAAGAGGGAACACTGCCGTTGTGTTCCCCTCACGGAAACCTTCCCGGTTACTTTTTCACCTGCGCCATCACTTCTTCGGCAAAATTGCACGCTTTTTTCTCGATCCCCTCGCCGAGCACAAAACGGGCGAAGCGGCGAATGGTAATGTTCTCGCCAATCTTGGCGATTTTCTCCTTGAGCAGCTCCTCGATCGTCTTGTCCGGATCCTTGATAAAAGGCTGTTCCAGCAAGCAGATTTCGGCGAAAAACTTCTTGAGGCGCCCCTCGACCATCTTCTCGACGATGTGTTCCGGCTTCCCTTCGTTCAGGGCTTGCTGGCGAAGGATCTGCCGCTCCTTCTCGATCTCCTCGGCCGGAACCTCGTCGCGGCTGACGTAGCGCGGCGCCGCAGCGGCAATTTGCATGGCGATGTCGCGGACGAATTCGCGAAACTCGTCGGTCTTGGCCACAAAGTCGGTTTCACAGTTGACTTCCACCAGCACGCCAATCTTGCCGCCGCCGTGGATGTACGATTCGACCAGCCCCTCTGCCGTCACGCGGCCGGCCTTCTTTGCCGCAGCAGCCAAGCCTTTCTCGCGGAGGATTTCCATGGCGCGGTTCATGTCCCCGCCGGCTTCCTCCAGGGCCTTTTTGCAATCCATCATGCCGGCACCCGTCTTCTCGCGCAATTCTTTCACCATGCTTGCCGTAATGGCCATTCCACAGAGCCCTCCTTCTTGGTCTCGTTCTGGGTTTGGGGTTTACTCCTAGACTTCCCCATATGTATCGTAGAAAAAGGGTGGCAAGTCGCTTCTCAGCCTGCCACCCTTGGCTCCTCACGCGGATGTGGTTTGTTCGCCTTGCTTCCCTTCCAACACCGCGTCGGCAATTTTCGACGTGATCAACCGCACCGCTCGGATGGCATCGTCGTTCCCCGGAATGACGTAGTCGATTTCATCGGGATCGCAGTTCGTGTCCACGATCGCGACGATCGGAATCCCGAGCTTGCGGGCTTCCGCCACGGCGATCTTCTCCTTGCGCGGGTCGATGATGTACACGGCATCCGGCAACGACTTCATCCCTTTGATGCCGCCAAGGAACTTCTCCAGGCGCTGTTTCTCTTTGCGCAGGCGGATGACTTCCTTTTTTGGCAGCACATCAAAGGTGCCATCTGTCTCCATCTGCTCCAGCTCATGAAGGCGCTCGATGCGCTTGCGAATGGTCTGGAAGTTGGTCAGCGTGCCGCCCAGCCAGCGCTGATTGACGTAGAACATGCCGCAGCGCTCGGCTTCCTCGCGCACGGAGTCCTGGGCCTGCTTCTTCGTCCCGACGAACAGGATCGTCCCCCCGTTCGCGGCAAGCTCGCGGACGAAGTTGTAGGCCTCCTCCATCTTGCGGACGGTCTTCTGCAAATCGATGATGTAAATGCCGTTCCGCTCGGTGTAGATGTACTTTTTCATTTTGGGGTTCCAGCGCCGCGTCTGGTGCCCGAAGTGAACCCCAGCCTCGAGCAATTGCTTCATCGAAAGAACCGCCATAAACAAAGGCTCCTCCTTATGAAGTGGTTTTGGCCCTCCGCCCGCCTCCTCTTCGCGTGAGACTGCCGCATCGGCAGCACCTTCACGCGAATCCGCGGACGTGCGTTGTGCGCCGTTCACTACTATACCACATCGGCGAAGCGGCATGCAATGGCACGCAATCACT